>CANQCO010000006.1 GCA_947589705.1 Candidatus Gastranaerophilales bacterium | reverse complement strand
AATTAACTGGAACTCTTGTTTTTCTGTTAATAACGGCAAGGCTTCTAAATAGAAGTCTGTCTTTTGCCATTTGATAGTATACTCTTGCTCCGGTCATTATAAGTCCGTTAGCACTGCCGACAGCAGAAATCATTATAATAACGGCTATGATTATTTTGCCTAAATTCCCCGCAATTTTTTGCATAACGCTGACCGCTACAATATCTTCAGGTGCATTTTGTATATCCGTGACGGGAAGTGAGAAAACGTATAAAACATTTATCATTAAATAAAGAGCCATTACAATAATAACGCCCCACAAAAGTGCCTGAGGTATATTTTTTTCAGGCTCTTTTACTTCTCCAGAAATAAAAGTAATATTATTCCAGGTTACCATTGCAAATATTGCGCCTACCGTTGCCGTCGCAATAATTTCTATTTTGTCAAAAGTAAAATCGCTTAAATGAATCGTATTAATTAAATTAACTGATATGGTATCTAAATTACAGCCTAAAAATATTCCGAATACTATAATTCCTATTATTGATAATACTTTTGTCAGAGTAAAAATATTTTGAGTTATTACTCCGTATTTTATACCTTTTGAATTTATAAAAGTCAAAACCGTGCATACAACAAGTGCTATTAATTGCTGTGAAGACAATTTAAAGAAAGAAAAATCAATAATATAATTTGATGAACTTATATAGGGGAAGAGTATTCCCAAAAATTTACCGACGGCAATACAAACTGCAGCAATAGTAGCCGTTTGAATAACGGTTAAAAGCGACCATCCGTATAAGAAAGCGGTTAAGTCATTAAACATTTTTTTTAAAAACATATACTGTCCGCCGTTTTCTTTTATATTTAAGACAGGTTCAGCATAAGCGATTGCGCCGAAAAGGGAAAAAATACCCGCTATTACCCATACTAAAAGTAATAGCCAAGCCAATTGCACCTGTCTTAATATATCAGCAGATACAATAAATATTCCGCACCCTACCATTGAACCTACTACAACGGATATTGAATCTTTTAAATTTAAAGTCCTTTTTAAATCATTGCTCATTTTTATACCAAGCTTTATTCATTTTAAATATTAAATTATGTCTTTGGCAATAATCAATTAAATCTTTTTTAATATCTTTAAGAAGTACAAAAATAGCGATTAAGTTAGGTGCTGCCATAACAAGATAAGTTGCATCGGTAAAATCTATAACACTTTTAATATTCATCGAAGAACCTATTATAATAAACAGGCAGAATATAATCTGATAGAATAAAATACGTTTTTTCCCTTCACCTACGAGAAAAGTCCAGGCTTTTTGACCGTAATAAGCCCAAGATAAGATTGTTGAGAGTGCAAAAAGTATTATAACAACTGCAAGGATATAAGGGAAAAATGAAAATGCACTTGCAAAAGCCGAGGAGGTCAATTCAACTCCGTTTATACCATCCGTATAATTCAAATATTCACCCGTTAAAATAATAACAAATGCAGTCATTGAGCAAACAACAACGGTATCCAAAAATGGTTCAATCATAGAAACAAAGCCCTGAGAAACAGGTTCACTAGTTTTAACGGCAGCATAAGCAATAGGGGATGAACCTATACCTGCTTCATTGGATTGTATTGACCGTCTTAAGCCGATAATAATACAACCTATTGCACCTCCGGCAACTGCATTTGGAAAGAATGCTTCATGGAATATGGTATATATTGCATGCGGAATATGAGTTATATTCATAATAATTATTATCAAGCTTGCGCCCATATATATCAAGCACATAACAGGAACAACTTTTGATGTAACATTAGCTATACTTTTAATACCGCCCACAATAACTAACGCAACAATAACGGCAACAATAAGACCGAACATCCAGCTATGTATACCAAAAAATCCGGATTCACCTCCGGATATATTAATAAACTGCTGAGCGGCTTGATTTGTTTGGAGCATACAGCCTCCGCCGACCGTTGCAGGTATCATTGCTATCGCAAATATATAAGCAAGAGTCTTACCCAAATTAGGCCAGCCTTTTTGAGCGAATCCTCTTTGTATATAAAACATAGGACCGCCTGACACAGAGCCGTCCGCATTAAATGTTCTGTATTTTAAAGAAAGAGTGACTTCACAGAATTTAAGCGCCATACCGAATATTGCACCAAGGCACATCCAAAACATTGCCCCGGGGCCGCCTATTGATATAGCTATAGCAACGCCTGCGATATTACCGAGTCCTATTGTTCCTGATAATGCCGTTGCCAAAGCACCGAAAGAGGATACTTCTCCTTTATGACCTTCCGTATCTTTTTTATGGAATATTTGATACAAAGAATGTTTAAACCCCCATATTCCTATACATCTTAAATAGAATGTGCAGAATATACTCGTTCCTATCATCAAAAATATCAATACAGGAACCTGAGCACCAAATATTTCAACGGGAGCAAATATAAATTCAGAAAATTTATCAGAGAAAGGAGCAAAATATTTTTCTATTTTTTCATCAATTCCCATTGCTAATACTTTTTGAGAACAAAAGATTATGTTCAACAAACTTAAAAACATAATACGAAACAGCATTCCTTTTCTCCTTCTCAATCTTTTATCCAATTAAAATTCAGCCCGTCCCTTCAAGGATAATAAAAATAAGACTTAAGTACAATAAAATAAAATATCAGTCTTACAAAGTGTTACAAAACAAACTTCCCATAAATTTTAATATATTATATTTTTATGGAATTAAAAAAAAACAAATATAATATATTTCTAATAATAGTATGGTTTATTATTGTCTTTATTGTAATGATAAATCATGAAATATGGCGAGATGAAAGTCAAGTCTGGTGCTTAGTCAGAGACTTAAATATATTTGAAGTTTTTAATAAAGCAAGACTTGAGGGACATCCGATACTATGGTATTTATTGGTTTTTCCTTTTGCCAAAACAGGATTGCCATTGGTTTCAATGCAGATTATAAGTTTCTTATGCGTTTTTTTATCTGTGTTATATGTTTGTTTCAAGTCTGATTTTAATAATTATATTAAAACCGTTTTTGTTTTCAGTTCGGGAATGCTTTACTACATGCCCGTTGTAGCAAGGAACTATGCCTTAATTCCTTTATTTTTGTTTCCGCTTGCTGATTTTTATTTAAAACGTAAATCTCATCCTTATTTATTTTCTTTATTTTTGATTTTGTTATCTCAAACCCATGTTTTAATGCTCGGATTATGTTTTATCGTGTTTTTTATTTATACATTTGAGATTATATTTGAATTTTTAAAAACAAAAGACATCAAACTGTTCACCCCTGTTATAATTCAGGCATTAAATTTTTTATTATTATTTTTAACCTTTTATAATATGCAGAATATGAATCATGCCGTAGTTTTCTATTCCGATAACACAAGACCTATAATTGAGGCAATAACTATCTTTGCCCAAATGTTTTTTCTTTATCCGTTTTCATACTTTGTTAATTTTAATGCAGTTATTTTTTATGTTTTATCAGCTGTTTTAGGTTATTTATTTTATAAAAACGATAAAAAAATCTTCCTGATTTTTCTAGTTTCATTTTCTTATATTTTCTTTATTTATTACAAAATATGGTTTAACGGAATAGTAAATCAAAAAGCCTTTACATTGATTTTGTGTATAATATTTTGCTATTGGATAAGCAGAAACAAAACAAAAGGACTTAATATAGCTATAGGAATTTTGCTGACAATATGCGCTATACCTTCCATATTTCTTGCAAATCTTGAAATAACACATCAATTTACGGGAGCTAAACAGATTGCCGATTATATAAAAGAGAATCTTAATGATGAAGAATATTTTTATGCGGTAGGTTATCCTTTTACTTTTACAAGCATTAGTGCTTATCTTCCGAATAAAAAATTCTTTTCATATCTGAATAATTATTTTATTACTTACTATGATTTTGATACAAATACAAAAACAAAAAAGGAAGCTGCCCCTGAAATTAAATATATAATTGCACAGGAGGATTTTCCGTTAAACGATAATTTTGAAGTGATTTATGAAACGGATAATGAAATATTGAGTTATGGAAAATACAATGAAATATTTAAAATTTACAAAAAAAGAAAAAAGCTATGATTTTATCATAGCTGTAGATTAGGGATATGTGTATCATCGTTTTTCCAAGGAATATAGGTTAATATTAGCAATACAAATCTCTTTTTAAATCATACATAATTATGAATAAATTTTTGGCGTTTTTTAAATTTTTCGTATAAAAGAAGTATGTACGAAATAAAAATTTTTTTAATTATGTTTTAACCTAATCATTATCCAGATGTTCAAGAGCATATTCTATACATTGAACTATAAGCTCGTTTCGACTAATATCGGTTTTAAGAGAAATGTTATCAACCAATTTTAGCATATCGACATCGAGCCTTATGCTGATTACCGTTTTTTCTTGCTTTATAGGCTTAAAATTACTCATGTTATTTATCATTGTATTAAATATTAAGTGCTTTATATATATTTAATAATTAAATATAAATTGTATTCATTTTTTAAATATATTATATGATTGCGTTTTATGCTTACATGTTCTTGAAGGTGGTTAATTTTTCAGGATTTTAGATAGGTGAGGGTATAGAATGTCAAATAACATAAACAAACTAAATAGAAATGAATGCACGGGATGCAGCGTTTGTTCCTTGGTTTGTCCCAGTGGTGCAATAACAATGATTGAAACAAAAGAAGGGTTTCATTTTCCTTCAATAGATGAAAATAAATGCACAAATTGCGGAATTTGCGCTTTAAAATGCCATTCATTGAACCCGAATTTTAAAACCGACCACAAAAAAGAATTTTACGAAGTAACCGCACCCGATGAAATAAGAATGAAAAGTTCATCCGGCGGAATGTTTACCCTAGTTGCAAACTATTTTTTAGAAAATGGCGGATATGTTGTTGGCGCAAGCTTTTCAGATGACTGGCTTCGAGTTGAACATATTATAATAAACGATAAAAAAGATTTAGATAAATTAAGATATTCAAAATACATTGAAAGCAGTTTGGGTAATATCTTTATCGAAATAAAAAAATTATTGGATGAAAATAAAAAAGTGCTTTTTTCAGGTACTCCCTGCCAAGTATCTGCCCTAAATAATTATTTAGGAAAAGACTATGACAATTTATTAACCATAGATTTATTATGTAACAGTATAGTCCCTCAAAAAGTTTGGCAGAAATATCTGAAAGAAAAAGTAGAAAATTTAGATGATATTGAATATGTTAGCTTTAGAGATAAAAATATATTCAATTGGTCGGGTGGGCTTTATATAAAAACAAAAAAAGAAGAATACCTGAAATTCGACATTTATGATTTATATTATAAAATGTTTGTAAATCATACATCATGTAAAGAAGAATGTCTGCATTGTAAATATAGAAAATATGATAGACCCTCTGATATAACAATTGGGGATTACTGGTCTAAAAAAGCAAAAACTAAAGATAATAAAGGAATATCTATAGTAAAAATAAGCAGCAAAAAAGCAGCAAAAATATTTAATGAAATAAAAACCAAATGCAATTATAAAGAAGCAAATGTAACCCATGACGGTTTTGGACCTTGGATAACTCCTGTTTGGACAAATCGAAAATATTTCTTTGAAAATCTTGATAAAGAGCCGATTGAAGAATTATATAAAAATTGCTCCGACACAAAATATAACGTCGGTATTGTTAATATGATGAGTTCAAATAATGCAGGCGGGGTTTTAACATATTATGCTTTATATAAATTGATAGAAAAATTAGGGTATAACCCGATAATAATATTTAGTAAGTTAACTACAAACAACCTCTATGACAACACATTAGGATGTAAAATAGCAACAAAATACTGTAATATTGGAAACAGCAACTATACGGAAGCTGAATTATATAAATATAATAAATACTGTGACACTTTTGTAGTCGGCGCTGATGTTGTATTTTCTTGGCATAAATGGTTAAATTTATATCATTATTTAATGAATTTTGTATCAAATTCTAAAAAGAAAATTGCTTTCGCGTCCTCTTTTCATACCACTTTAGAAAATTATAAAACTAGAATAGACTATAGAAAAAAATCTTTAATGAAATATTATTTTGAGCAATTTGATAAAATATCAACAAGGGAAGAAGAAGGAGTTAAAATTGCTAAAAATCTCTTTAATATGGAAATGACTCAAGTCATAGACCCTGTATTTTTATTGGATAATTATGATGAACTGTTAAATAACAGAACTACAAATATTGAAGGTGATTATATAGTTGTATATTTCTCTGTTTATAGTGATGTAAGAGAAAATGTTTTTGATGAAAGAATTAACCAAATAACAGATTATATATCTAAAAAATTGAATATGAGAGTGGAGTTGATTCCTTCATTAAACGGATATTACAATAACAATCCGGGGTATAATATAGAAGATTTCCTTTATAAATTAAAAAATTGCAAATATTTAATAACAAACACATTCCACGGAACTTGTTTCGGTTTGTATTATAATAAAAATATTATTATAAGTAAATTAAGCGATACAGCAAGAATATCATCTTTAATTAAAATGTTTAATCTTGAAGATAGAGTAGTTGAAAATATTGACGAAATCGACGACAGAAATCTTTTAGAAGAAATGGATTATACGGAAATTAATAAAAAACTGAAAATCGAAAAAGAACGTGCAATTAATTGGCTCAAAGATGCGCTTGAAAAACCAAAAATAGAGAAGGAAGACACATATAAAGATGATTTAATCAATGTTTTAATAAAAGATACAATGAATATGGAAAATTCTATTTCAAATCTTAATAACTCCATTAACGCAATGAAAAAAAGCATTGATGATTTAAATGCAAGAATGAACACAAAAAATACAGAAAAGAAAAAAAGAAAATTTATACAATACGTATTTTCTGTTGTAAACGAAAATGACCATAAAGTTATATACGCACTTGGCGCAAAAATGAGCTTTAAAAAGGATAAATACACACTGAATAATTTTATAAAAAATGTCCGAGCAAAATATTCAACAATAAAATAATTCCGTTTGCCAAATAATATATTATTTAAAAAATAATAACTTTGTGCTATATTGTCCGAGTAAATTTTCACAAGTTATAAGAAGGTATGAGTGAGAATTTACAAGTGGCATATTCAAAAGGTTACAAAACGGGCAAGCAAAAAATAAGCCGGCTGAAGGTTTCAACACCGAATTAAATACAGAACCATAGGGATAGAGGAAAAAATGAGCAATAAAGGAATTCTGGCACAAGCGCAAATGTTATCCGATCAGGAACAATATGAACGGGCATACGAATTATTGGAAAAATCTTATGATAACTTAAAAGATGATGCGGAATATCTTGAAAAAATAGCACTACTGGCTAAAACATTAGAAAAAAATGACGATGCAGCAAAGTATTGGGAAGAACTCGCCATAGTTAACCCTAATTCTCTCGTTGCATATTCAGAGTTATTAGACTTTTACCAGAATACCAATAAATATAAATATTACATAACAAGAGCAAAATATAAAATCCTCAACGAAAAAGTTTCACAATCAATTGATGATTATAAAAAAGCCATTGACTCAACTACGGATGAAAATGAGATTATAAACGCAAGATTTTTAAGAGCAAAATCCTATGAATTTATAGGTAAAACTCAGAGTGCTATTGATGATTACTACAGGATTCTTGAATATAAAGACGATATGGCTATATATTACAAGCTTGCCGATATGTATAACGAAACGGATGACAGATTTTCCGCAATAAATATTCTGGAAAAAGGAACAAAAGCATTCCCTGATTCGTTAGAACTCAGTGAATATCTTGCAAGACTCTATATGAAAGAAGGTCAGTACGATAAAGCGCTTGAATATGCTAAAAATGAATATACAAAAATAAAAACCTATCTTATGAAAGGCGAAAATGAAACTGCACTTAATCTTTTAAACAATTTAGAAGATAAAACAACCGTTGATTATTACGCCTTAATGGCAGAATATTACTTTAACAAAAAAGATTGGGAAAAATGCCGTGAATTTATAAATAAATTCAGGGAAAAAGCACCCGATAATCCTTTAGTATACCAAATGCTTGCACTTGTTGAAGATGAGAATGGAAATACTTTCGGCTACCATTACTATATGGGAAGATGTTATTCATATAAACAGGATTATGAACTTGCTTTAAACGAATACTTAAATGCCCACAGAATCGACCCCAACAAATCAGAAGCCATAAAAGAAATAATTAAAATAAATGAAGCAACCGGTGATTCTGCAAGCCTTATGGAATTTTATGAAAAACTCTACCGTCAAGAACCCGATAATCCTATGGCACTTAAAGGTTTAGGGGATATCTATGCCAATATGTATGAATTTAAAAATGCCTTGGAATATTATAACAAACTTATTAAAATTGATTCAAACGACTATGACGTATATAAACAAATGGGCTTTTGCTTTGAAAAGCTAAAAGATAATGCTTCCGCTAAAGAATATTACGAAAAATATCTTGCAAAAGCACCTTTATCACCTGATAGCGAAAAATTAAAAGAGAAAGTATCAAAAATGTCTATAGTTTCTTCCGCGCCTATTCAGAATGAAGAAGGATTACTTGATAAAATCATGAAGATTTTCGGCAAATAAATTTAAAATTATTAAAAAAAAACGGAAGAACATTATTGTTCTTCCGTTTCCTCTTTAGTCTCTTTTAATTGTTCTTTTAACTGCTTTTTAACTTGTTTTTTATAATCTCTTTCAGCTTTTTTCTCGGCTCTTATATTTCGTTCAACAACTTGAGCCATACCGTTTTTAAAAGGTGTAGCCAAAACATATTTTGGTTTAATTACAAATTGACCTCGTTTATTAATATAACCGTATTTCCCGTTCTTTTTAACGGCAGCTAAACCTTCAGAAAATCTTTGTAAATCCGTAAGCCAAAAATCACCTTTTACAAGTACATTACCTTTTAAATCAATATACCCTTCCTGTTGAATATCATAGTAAACAGCTGCCATACCTTCATGAAAATCACTTGTACAGAAATAATTAGTTGATACATATCCTTCATCGTGGCATAAAACCCCGTAATATCTCGGTGTAATAAACCAATTACCCAAATCGTCAATATACCCCCATTTGTTATCAAGCTTAACGGCAGCTAAACCATTATGAAAATTAAGCGCATCTTCATATTTTGGAGATATTACCCAGCTTCCTGTTTTATCAATATAGCCCCAAGCTCCGTATCTGGAAGCTAAAGCCAAATCGGGATTGAAAATAAGTTTATTTTTAAATGAAGGCTCGATAATCAGATTCCCGTTATTATCAATAGCACCCCATTTACCGTCTTTTTTAACCGACAAAACACCATTTGTAAATTTATCGGCTATCTCTTCAAATTGAGGTTCTATAATCCAATCATCATCAATATTTTTTACACCGTATAGTCCGTTATTTGCTTTAACAACATTGACATAAACAGCTTCCTGTTTTTCCTCTTCAACTACAGGAGTCTTGACTTTATGCCCCATTTTATCTATAAAATATTTTTTTCCGTAATATACTTCCTGAGGTAAAGTACCGGCTAAAACCTGAACATTTATCATCACCGCAAACAAAAATACAAACAAAGCTGCTATTCTTTTCATATATCCACCTTCTTTTTAGTTATTAATCTAATGTTACTATTTTTTTAACAAAAGCACAATTATTTATAAGATACTTTAAGTTTTTTTTTTAGAATGGATAATAATAAATAAGAGGATATAAAAAGGAAACATTATGACAAAAAGAGTTTTGCTATGTATTATGGACGGATGGGGAATCAGTAACGACTGCCCGAAAGATGCTACTAAAACAGCTAATACACCTAATATAGATAAATTTTATAAGACTGAGCCGAATATACAAATATTTGCAGACGGTGAACACGTAGGACTTCCCGACGGACAAATGGGAAACTCCGAAGTCGGACACTTAAATATAGGCGCAGGAAGAATCGTTTATCAGGAATTAACAAGAATAAATAAAGAGATAAAAGACGGCAGCTTCTTTAAAAATGAAAAATTCTTAAATGCTGTTGAACACGTCAGGAAAAATAATTCATCACTTCATTTTTACGGGCTTGTTTCAACTGGCGGAGTACACAGCTCTTTAGACCATATACTTGCTTTAATAGAATTTGCAAAACAGCAGGGACTTAAAAAGGTATACTTCCATGCTTTTTTAGACGGCAGAGATACACCGCCAAAAAGTGCTGTAGAGTTTTTACAAAAAGTTGAAGATAAATTAAAAGAAGCGGGACTTCCAAAAATTGCATCCGTTTCAGGCAGATATTATGCTATGGACAGAGATAACCGCTGGGAAAGAATTGAAAAAGCATATAATATGCTTGTTTTAGGAGAAGGAAATAAGGCAGACAGCGCAGTTGAAGCAGTTAAAGCTTCTTATGAAAAAGGCGTAAACGATGAATTCGTCGAACCTGCCGTTATTAATGTACCCGATTCAAGAATAGAAGATAATGACGCAATAATATTCTTTAATTTCCGTCCCGATAGGGCAAGAGAAATTTCAAAAGCCGTAAACTTTGAAAATTTTGACGGTTTTAACCGTAAAGCGGTAAGAAAAAACATTTATTATGTAACCTTTACACAATATGATGCAACATTTCCGTTCCCTGTAGCATTTGAACCTCAAAAGCTGACTAATATTTTAGGCGAAGTATTGGATAAAAACGGCATAAAACAATTCAGAACAGCAGAAACGGAAAAATACGCTCACGTAACTTTCTTTTTTAACGGCGGTGTTGAAGCTCCGAATAAGCTTGAAACCCGTGTTTTGGTCAACTCGCCTAAAGTTGCGACTTATGACCTGCAGCCTGAAATGAGCGCACCTGAAGTTTGCGAAAAAGTTCTAGGTGCATTAGATAACAAAGACTATGGATTTATTTTAGTAAACTTTGCAAATCCCGATATGGTAGGTCATACAGGTGTTATGGAGGCAGCCGTAAAGGCTTGTGAAACAGTTGATACCTGCGTAGGTAAAATTGTTGAAAAAGCAAAAGCAAATGGTGTTGCGGTTATATTAACTGCAGACCACGGGAATGCCGAATGTATGGAAGATAAAATAACCCACGCTCCATACACTGCACATACAACAAATCCAGTTCCGTTATTTGTTATGAACGCAGGCGACATAAAATTAAAAGAAACGGGAGCATTGTGCGATATAGCTCCTACAGTTCTTGATATAATGGATATACAAAAACCTGAAGAAATGACGGGAAATTCTTTGATAAAATAGTTTAAAAGCCCCATTTAAGGGGCTTTTACTTTATAAATTTAATTCTTTTGCTAACGCAGGAACAATAACCTGCCAAGCCTTTGCACTCGGATGTCCATCTGATACTTTATATTTTGAGTCTTCTAAATCTAAATTTAAATCAGATCTTTGAATTACTATAATTCCTTCTTTTTTTAATTTTTCCCAATCTAAAGTGTTATCATCTTCATATACAAAAATAACAAATTTAGCCTTTTTAAAATCACTTTTTATTTTTTGATTTATCTCTCTCATATATAAATTAAATAATAAATTATTATTTTTATAATAATTATTATCAAATAAAATTGTATTTATATATCGAATAGTATATAAATGATTTAACCAAGATGGCAATTCTAAATATATTAATCTTTTATAATCTTTATCTGATATGTAAAATGGAGACAATGGTCTTAGATTACTATATAAACGTCTTTTATGATCAATAATATATGTATATATAAAATATTCAATATTATCACTTTTATCAATTAATTTATCTAATATTTCAGGATTATTAAATATATATAAAATCTCCCTGGGAGAACTAGCAGAAAGACCTAAATTATATACATTTCTATGAATATATTTTGATAACTGAGAATGAAAAGCGTTTTCATTTTCTAAAAGATCACCATAAGTAAAAGAACAACCTAATAAAACTATATCCTTTTTATTTTTATTTAGTGGGATATTATTTAAGTAATATAGGGCAGGAGGTCTAAATTCATCATCATCAAAATATGTATAGTCCCAATTTCGCGTATATTCAGATATATTCATTTTCAATATATCTTTAAAACAATCAAATTTATTAACATTAGGCATACGTATCATCATAATTTGTAAACGATTATATACATCTATACAACAAAAAATAAATTCAGAAATTAACAATAAAGATGCAATAAGAACTGTATAAAAAAAAATTTTTTTAATAGTATTTAGTTTCATAATTTTAACCCTTTCGCTAACGAAGGAACCTTCCAATTGTTCGATTGTACTCTTTTTCATACGTTACTCACAAATTTTCACTCAACACTCGGTAAACCCATGAAATTTTCCTCGGATAATTTTATAATACTTACTCTTTAAGTTTAAAATTTATATCGTATTATATTATTATAAACAGATTAATTTAAAAGGGCAAGTAAATGAGTTTAGCAAAAATAGAAGATTTACCGACTGTATATAGTGCAAAAGAGACAGAAGAGGCGATATATAAGTTTTGGGAAGATAATGAATGTTTTAAGGCAAATGCAAAAAGTGAAAAAGAGCCTTATTCAATAGTAATTCCTCCGCCGAATGTTACAGGTGTGCTTCATATGGGACATGCTCTTGATGGGACTTTGCAGGATATTTTAGTAAGATACCATAGAATGTCAGGTTATGAAACTCTATGGATGCCGGGAACCGACCACGCCGGAATTGCCACTCAAAACGTTGTTGAAAAAAAATTAAGACAAGAAGGCAAAACAAGATTTGACCTCGGCAGAGAAAAATTTGTAGAACTCACCTGGGAATGGGCAAACGAACATAAAAGCGCAATATTAAACCAATTTAAAAGATTAGGTGCGTCATTTGACCGTTCAAGAGAAAGATTTACGCTTGATAAAGGCTGCTCAGATGCCGTAAAAGAAGTTTTTGTTAAACTATATGAAAAGGATTTAATATATAAAGGCGCCTATATTGTTAACTGGTGTCCGAGATGTCAGAGCGCAATATCCGACATTGAAACGGACTATGAAACAGAACAAAGCAATTTATGGGAAATAAGCTATCCGCTAAAAGATGAACAAGGCGCAATTGTAGTTGCGACAACAAGACCTGAAACAATATACGGTGATGTCGCAGTTGCAGTTAACCCTACAGATTTTAAATATAAAGATTTGGTTGGAAAAACAGTTCTTGTCCCATTGACAGGCAGGGAAATCCCGATTATAGCGGATGATTATGTAGATAAAACATTTGGTACAGGCGCATTAAAAATAACTCCGGCACATGACCCCAATGACTACGAAGTAGGTAAACGCCACAATTTAAAACCAATTTGGGTTATAGATGAAGAAGGCAAAATGATACGCTGCCCTGAGGTTTATAAAGACGTTCAAGGTTTAACACGTGAAGAAGCACGTAAAAAGACTGTTGAACTATTGCAATATCAAAACAGGCTTGTAAAAATCAGACCTATAGAACACAATGTCGGAAAATGCCAAAGATGTGGAACAACTATTGAACCGTTATTATCTGAGCAATGGTTTGTAAGAATGAAACCTTTAGCACAGGCAGCTATAGAAGCTGTAGAAAAAGGTGATATAAAGTTTGTACCCGAACGCTGGACTAAAAATTATCTCGGTTGGATGACTAATATCCGTGATTGGTGTATTTCACGCCAACTGTGGTGGGGACATCAAATACCAGCATACTACAATAATGAAACGGGTGAAATGGTTGTAGCTAAGCAAAATCCTGACCCAGCTAAATATACGCAAGATTCAGATGTATTAGATACATGGTTTTCATCAGGGTTATGGCCGTTTTCTACTATGGGCTGGCCGAATACGGATAGTGAAGACTTTAAAAAGTTCTATCCTACTTCAACTCTCGTAACAGGGTTTGATATTATTTTCTTCTGGGTTGCAAGAATGATAACCATGGGCGAAGAATTTACAAAGAAAGCTCCTTTTTCAACCGTCTATATCCACGGGCTTATCCGTGATGAAAACGGACAGAAAATGTCAAAATCAAAAGGCAACACGATTGATCCTGTCGGAATTATCGATAAATACGGCTGCGACGCTTTAAGATTTACCCTTACTTCACTTTGTACATACGGCGGACAGGATATTAAAATAAGCGACGAAAAATTTGAATATGGCAGAAATTTTGCAAATAAAATTTGGAACGCTTCAAGATTCGTTTTGATGAACCTTGAAGGTGTTGATAATAATGAAATTGATTTTGATAATCTTACTTTAGCGGATAAATGGATATTGAATAAACTCAATGAAACGGCTAAAGAAACAAATGAAAATATAAAAGAATACAGAATCGGAGAAATGGCGCATACACTGTATGATTTCTTCTGGAATTCATATTGCGATTGGTATGTGGAAATAGCAAAAATCCAGCTTCAGGATGAATCAATTAAACTCAATACTCAAAGAGTATTAAAATATGTTCTTGATATGACTTTAAGGCTGCTTCATCCTATTATGCCGCATATAACGGAAGCTATCTGGCAATTGCTGCCTAAAAATACGGATATTAAAGCAATTATGCTCTCTAAATATCCCGTTTATGAAGAAAAACTTAAATTTACTAAAGAAAATACCCAGATAGAATTGGTCTTTGAAACGATTAAATCGTTAAGAAACGTTAGACAAAGCTTTAATATACCTGTTTCAACAAAAATAAACATAGAAATACTTGCAAACAGTGAAGAAGAAACGATATTTAAAGATGTTGAACCGTATATTCACCGTTTAGCAAGGGTGGAAGATATAAAATATGTTGACGAAACCCATAAAACACAAAAACAATCGGCTTCCACAGTTGTAAGTAATTCTAAAATAATTATTCCGCTTTCAGGTTTAATAGATTTAAACGAAGAAATTAAACGTCAAAATAAAAAACTTGAAAAACTAATGAATGAAAAAAATAGTCTTTTAGCAAGAGTAAATAATGAAAAATTTATGAATAATGCTAAACCTGAACTTATTGAGCAGACAAAAGCCAGAATTGAAGAAATAGCAGTGCAGGAAAAAACTATAAAAGATTTAGTAAATTCTTTATCTGATTAGTAATATTGAAAAAATTTTAATAAAAGCATAGTATATAAATAATCGGATAGTTTTGGAGGTCAAATGGAAGACATTTATACATTATATACAAGAAGTAATTTTGATGGTTTAGTTTGTGCAGCATTACTAAAATCAATAGGTATGATAGATGAAATAAAATTTGCGCACCCTAAAGATGTACAAGACGGTAAAATTAAATTTGATAAACACTCAATAACAGCAAGTTTACCATATTCAGATGATGTATATATGGCATTTGACCACCATTCAAGTGAAGCTGTAAGGATTAAAGATTCAAAACCCAATTATATAATGGAGCCTGCAGCACCATCATCTGCCAGAATTATTTATGAATATTTTGGTGGAACTGACAGATTTCCGGCTGCTTTAGATGATTTAATGACAGCAGTTGATATTTCTGATTGTACAACATTTACTCAAGAAGATATTTTAAATCCTAAAGATTGGATATTATTAAACTATCTTATGGATCCAAGAACAGGTCTTGGAAGATTTAAGAATTTTAATATCTCAAATCTCCAATTAATGTATAAATTAATTGATTTAATTTTAGAAAAACCAATTGATGAAATAATGAATGACCCCGATGTTAAAGAAAGAATTGACTTGTATTTTGAAGAAATAGACAAGTTTAGAGAACAAATATACAGATGTTCAAGACTTGAAAATAAAATTGCAATTCTTGACTTAAGAAATGAACAAATTTTACATGTCGGTAACAGATTTATGATATATGCCGTTCATCCTGATTGTAATATTTCAATACATATATTATGGGGGCTAAATAAACAAAATACCGTATTCGCTGTAGGGAAATCAATAATAAACAAATCTTGTCCTGTTGATATCGGAGCCGTAATGTACGAATATCAAGGAGGCGGCCATTTTAATGCCGGTACCTGCCAAATTGATAATGACAAAGCTGATATTATTTTATCAGAGATTATCAATGAAATTGAAAAATTAGAAGAAGATAATAAATAAAAAACTGCCTTATAATAAGGCAGTAATTAAAGTGTATTTATTTACTTAATCCAATCAGTTTATTTGCTTGAGGAATGAGCGTTTCTTCCTGTTCTATCCATATTTGACGTGTGGCACGTTTTGTTTGCGGTATTACTGTCTTTTTTAATACAGCATAGTGTAAATCAATAAAATTAATATTATCAAGCTCTTGAATATAAAAGTCAGTCCCGCCGCAATTTGGACAGTATTTTGTATCAGGCTTAATGATATCATATTCACAATGAGCCGTCCTTTTAATGTTACAACTGCTGCAGCGGATTAAGAACCATTTATTTTTAATCAAAGCTCCGCATTCTGTGCAGTATGCTTCATCAACATCAATAGGCACATGAGTATGTTTGCATTCGTGTTTTTGTTTAAAAAAATCAAATATCATATTTTATATATAAGAATTATTTTTTTAAAGTCAAAATCTTAAGACAGAATAATCTATAGCACAAAATAAGTCATTTGTTCACTTTTATTTTATATTTTGATAAATCATACTAAAATCACTATGGGTTATCAAACATTAATTAACAGTAATATTAAACGATTACGGAAAGATTTGAATTTAACACAAGAACGCTTTGCTGAGATTGCAGAAATATCTCCTGATACGCTTCGCAATTTGGAACGTGACAGATATGCACCTAATCCTGCAACCATAGATAAAATATGCAGTGCATTTAATTTAACACCATTAACATTGCTTCTTTCTCCAATATCATTAGACAAAACTGAAGCTATAAAAGTTATAAATCAACAATTAGAATTTTTTGAACCAGAAGAATTATTACAAATTTCTGAAATACTAAAAATAATTAAAAAAATATCCAAATAGGAAAATATGTTAGAATATTTATAAAATTTTAAAATCAAAATTTAATCAATAGTGAAAATATCCTGCAAATCAGCGTATGTAAGAGTTTTTCCGATGTTTCTGTCTACGCTGATTACGGAATCAACCAAGTTTCTCTTATCTTGTTTCAGTTTTTGTATCTTTTCTTCAACTGTATTTTTTGTAATTAAGCGGTAAACAAAGACTTTTTTAGTCTGTCCGATACGGTAAGCTCTATCGGTTGCCTGATCTTCAACAGCAGGATTCCACCACGGGTCATAGTGAATAACATAATCAGCACCAGTAAGATTTAACCCCGTACCGCCGGCTTTTAAGCTTACGAGGAATATAGGTATTGATTCATCCGTATTGAATCTTTCGACAACTTCCTGTCTGTTTTTGGTTGAACCCGTTAAATATTCGTGTTTAATACCTTCTTTAATCAGCCATTCTTTTATTATGTCGAGCATATCAACAAATTGCGAGAACAGAAGTATTCTGTGACCTTCCGATATAATTTCTTCCAGCATTGATTTTAACTGTTCAAATTTACCCGATGTTTCAATACCTTTTTTATCGTCTTTATCGTACAATCTCGGATGACAGCAGATTTGTCTTAACCTTAACAGGGCTGAGAATATACTCATGCGGCTCTTTTCAAGTCCGTTTTCCGCAATGGATTTGAATAATTCTTCTTTTGTCGAATCCAGTACTTCAAGATAAAAGTCTTTTTGCTCAGGTGTAAGTTCGCAGTATGCAATATTTTCAACTTTATCAGGCAGGTCTTTGGCAACATCTCTTTTCATACGTCTTAAAATAAACGGATAAATTTGAGATTTTAAGCGTTTTTCTACAATTTTTTCACCTCTGTCCACAATAGGAGTAACATATCTGTAATTAAATTCGGACAGATTAAGCAAAAACCCAGGCATTAAGAAATCAAATACACTCCAAAGTTCTTCAAGTTTATTTTCAATCGGAGTACCTGATAGAGCCAATTTATGCTGACCATTCAGCAATTTTACGCTTTTTGCCGTTATTGACTCGGGATTTTTAATGTTTTGAGATTCATCCAAGATTATATATCTGAAATCAAATTTTTTAAGTTTATCTATATCACGTCTTATTAAAGCATAGCTTGTAATAACAATATCGTGTTTTGGAATTTCTTTAAAATGTTCTTTTCTCTCCATACCGCTTAATTTTAAACATTTTAATGACGGGATAAACTTTTGTACTTCGTTTTCCCAGTTAAATACAACAGAAGTCGGACAGATTACCAATGAAGGTGCTTTTTTATCTTTTTCTTTAGCTTTTTGAAGCAGAGTAAGTGCCTGAAGTGTTTTACCAAGCCCCATATCATCAGCTAAAATACCGTTAAGACCGTATTTATACAAGAACCAAAGCCAGCTAAATCCTTTATATTGGTATTCTCTAAGCTCTGCATTAATATCTTTAGGTAAAGGCGCATTATCCATTGTAGAAAATGTTGATATCTGCTTCCAGAATGTTGAAAATTTACGGCTCATTTTTAATTTAAAGCCCAAATTCTGCATTTCAGAGATTAGACCCGCCCTGTAAGTTTTTACAATATATTTATTATCATCATTTTTATACACATCAAACGTATTAAATGATTTTAATATCGAGAATATATCGGGTCCCGGAACTTCTACAAACCCATAGTTTTTAACTCTTAAATATTTATCGCCTTCAATAATAAGATCATAAATTTCATCAAAAGAAATTTCTTCATCTCCAACCTTGCCATATAAAGAGACTTCAAAGCTATCTGTCGAATCAAGTGAAAAATCAATATCAGCAACCATTTCAAAAGGTTTAGGCGATAGTTTAAAGAAAGACATATCATCTTTTTCTTCAAATTTCCAGCCTTCACCTGCCTGTTTCAAATAATAATTATAAAAGTCAATGGCATTTTCTTTTTCAATGGCGAGATTATTTGTCTGCATGGGTGCAAATTTACAAGCCAATAGCATTTGATATGCTCTTTCTTCGTGGGCAATATTCCTTTTTACCCAGTATAATAAGTCTTCTTTCGGCTTTTTAATGGTAACATAAGGGCTTTTTGAAGCAGATTTTGAATAAGCAACCCTTGTGCCGTCATAGTCAAATTCAAGTTCCGCCTTTAAAGCTCCATCATAATCCAGCCCCATTGTAACAATATTTAGAGGCGGTTTTTGTTCCAAGGTCAATTTATCTATAATTTCAGAAACCTCACAAGGAATTAATTCTCTGAGTTTTGGAAGTTCTTCATATAAGAATTTAGCCCCATCCGAATCTTTAACATCCGTAAATGTCGATTTAATAAGAGCCTGAGGAAGTGCAGAAAGTGCAACATTTATAGGGAATATCTTATTTTTATATCTTCCCCATTTGAGCTGCCTTGAAAAATACCTGACTTCTTCAAAAGGTATTATGTCATCTCTGTCAGGTCTTTGCCAGTATAGAGATAATAAAACGTTACCGACCATTGAAAAATTAACGGACATTGAAAGTTTCCATTCATCCGAGCAGAAAACAAGTTTATTTTTAGACTTACCGTCAATTACGTCATCGGCTTTAGATAGAAGCTGGAAGAATCCGTCAAATTTAGCAATCGGTATATCATACCAGCCTGCTTTTTTATCAAGTCTTGAATTTTTAAGTAACAACTGGAATATTGCGAGTTCTACTTTTTGTGAATTATTTAATTCAAAATCTTTATCGGCTTTCTGTGCCGCTATAATTGCCTTTAAAAGTGCTTCTATATCTCTTATTACCTTACCTGTATTTCTGTCCATTACGAGAATAGAGAAGAAATTCTGCCTTCTTTTAGGGTTAAAGTGAAAAATATAACCGCCCATTGGGTTTGGATTCATTTCTGTCTGAGTATCGGAATAATCGGGTTCTACTTTAAACCTGCGCTGAGCAAATTCATTATAAATATTATCGTCTATAGCTTTCAGTGCCACTGCTATTGCGTGTTTACACCACTTTTCTTTTAAAGGACAAGAACATGAAGGCACAACTTCATTTTTTTTGAATTTAAGCTCTACATCGTAAAAAGATTTAAAATTCCCTTTTACTTTAGCTTTAATCCCGGTTTTTCCGACTTCAAATAAAGCCACCTGCTCTTTTTGGTGATACTCATAGCCTCTGCGCCAACTTCCCGGTGTAGAGTTATCTTTTAAATACTTAAAATTAAAATTACAAACAGTCATGAAATCTCTTGTAGTAACTCTTCTGCAAAAAAATATATGAACTTTGTCTATATATTGAGCAGAAAAACCTTATAATTAACTGATATCTACATAAGTTATTATACATGAAATAAAAAAAATGGCAATTAATTTCTTTTCATATAATATTTAAAATTAAGGTAAAATTACAAACGACTTAGCTGTTAAAGGTATGATTGGTATTTTGAAACATTTAAGATTAAGTAAATAAATATAATTTATCTTCCGCCATAAACTGTCCCCAGTGCGCTTCTTCTTATAACTTTACTTTCTCCTTCTTCTTTCGTTAATATACCGTTATCATCAATTTCATTATGAGATTTAGGAACATAATTTTTCTGATATTCTATATCAGCTTTAACATTATTAAAAAAATCAGAAACAGGTTTAAACCAATTATTTTGAACTGCAGCAACTATTAATCCAATAACTACTAACCAAAAAACTATTTTACTCATTTTATACCTCATATTTATAATAAACAATATAAGGCTATATTATTTTTTCAAACTTGTCAAATTATATTTGTTTATTTAAATATTTTAAAAAGCCGCCTTATAAAAGGCGGCTTTAAATTATTAATAGTTTAAGAAATCTAACGGCGGAATCTTACTCATTTTCTCATATTTTTCCGCATCAACGGTATTTGGTGCCTGATAATCATCTTCTAAAGAATCTTCTAATAACTCAGGCTGCATTTCAAGTAATTTATCGTCAGCACAAGCAATGTCTCTCCCTATTGATTTAATTGAAAGACTTACGGCTTTTTCAGAAGGAGCTCCGTCTTCATTTACTTTTTCCTGAACTTTATAGCTTGCCCAATCATCATCAAGTTCATCAACAAAAGCGTATTCACCGTTTTCAATTACACGTTTTCCTACTTCTTCTTTTAAGACTTTAGTTACATATTTCTTTTGCGACATAAATCTGCAAGGAAGTACAAGTTCCGTTCCGATTACTTCTTCAGGGTCACGGTCTTCGTATTTTTTAAACATTTCAGCAGCTGCTTGAAGGTGTCCAATTTCCATCTGCATCATTTCTTCCCAGATGAGTTTTATTCTTTCGTCAACTTCATCTTCATAGCAGTTATAATAATTACAAACCTCGGTAAATTCGTGCAAAAGCCATTTTTCAAACATTGATTCATTGGGGTCAACCAAAGTTTCATACATTGTAACGTGTTCTTCTTCAACGTCGCAAATTTCTGCGTATAAACGTTTTAAATCGTTATTTCCATACATAAACCCGTGTTCCGCATAATAATTGTGAGTCTGCTGTTCGCCTGATATAAGAGTTAATATATTTACTTTTGTTTGAGGCGATGCGGTTTCTTTGTCATAAGGTTTTCTGATTCTTATAGCATTACAGTTATGATGATATTGAGTAGGTCTGCCTATTACAACATCCGTCATTTTATGAAGAATTTCATTCGGGTCGGTTTCTTCCACCATATAAGCGAATTGCGAGTATCTGTATAAGTGGTCAAAGTCCTCTAATAACCCAAAATCAAATGTTTCTTTTACATAATCATCAGGCTCATTTTGTGCAAGCCAAGCTGTTAAATCAACTGCTACTTGTTCATAGCCCAAAGTTGTATCTAAAACGGTTTGATTCCAAGGAGTCAGCCAGTTAACCGTTGTCTGCTGCATATCCTCTATTCGTCTTGTACGAACTAAAAGTTTGTTTAATTCCATATCATCGGATTTTCTTACAAAACAATGTTTAAAAGTCCAAGCTTCTGTTTCTATACCGTTCATTAAAATTTGTCTTGTTCTTGTGTAGTTATCAACTTCCATTCTGTTAAAAGGACGTTTAACTATGTCATGCCAGGTCCTTATCTGTTTATCTATCGGAATACCTTTTTCTTTTAAAACGTTCATTATTTTATCCTTTCTTGGTTATAAGCAAAGTGCGTGAGCAAACAGTTCCGCTACTTTGTGGTTATATAATCTTCCGTCATCTTTTGTAAATAAATTTTCCCAGTGGCTTTCCGGTGTACCATCCAGTGAATATGAAGGATTTGTCATCATTATATGGTGAGTATTCGTGTCATACCTTAAAGGGAAAATATCATTTGTTTGCATAAAGCTTGGTAATTTATCACTTGCCTGATAAAAAGCGAACAATGCCGTATTTATTCTGTTCAGCCTTTGTTCGTAGCTTATACCGCCTTCATAATTGTCATTTTCTATTTCAACACCTGGGGCGTAAACTCTATTGTATTTAAGTTTTTCGGATAACTCTCTTACCGCATAAAAATCATCACCTGTTATAAAATCGGTTCCTGAATTTAGACCCATATTTCTATAGCGCTCAAAATCATCCGTGCTTTTTTCTCCGACAAAACTTATATAAGACTTTCCGCTTCTTGACCTTATTTCATTTAAAATGTACTGCATTTGAGGGTAATCAGGAAGTGCGCCTACTCCAGTATAATTCCCCATATCATATCCGCCAATATGTTTAGCTGAATCTATAAACATAGCTTCAAAACCTAAATCCATAAGTTTTACGCTTTCTCGGATATATATTTCAACGTGGTCGGGGTTTTGCCAGCTGAATGTTTCATCGTCTCTATCAGGGTATGCAACCTTTATCTGGTCTGCTGAAATAACAGTCCTAAAACCAGTTTTGATTCCCCTGAAATTCGCTAAATCATTAAACGCCTTTATTTGTTCCTCGGGGGATATCCTGTTTGACAACTCTTTTGATATTATATTATCGCTGTAACCGCTATTAAGCTTTATTCCGTAAATTGAATTTTCTTCAAACGGACCTTTATTATAGCTGTCACCGAAAATATTGGGGAAAATTTGAGAAATAATAATACAGTTTGCCCAGCTTTTAGCCGAAGGCGGAATGGCGGGTAAAAGCTTTATACAGCTCAACGTCCCGCAGCAAGTCCTGTCATTATCCATAACCGCTATGGCTCTATTATTTAATTCAATATAATTTGCCAGCCTCCCCCAATTGTCTCCGTAGTCGGGAGTTGAAACATTATCGGGAAAAGTTTCATAAAATATATTGTTCTCGCAAAGTGTTACTATAGATTCAACAGACTGTTTCAAGCTCCTTTGCAGGAGTTCAGACGGAACTATATTGGCTACCCATTTCTTTGAATCATAGCAGCCTATTGAATGATAAGTCCTTTCTTTCGTCCATTCGTCTTCTTTAAGATGAATATCTTCACCTAAAGCTTTTAATAATTTATTTGTACAATTCTTATCCATAATTCAAATTTATCTGTCAAATTGACAAAAAAGGCATTAGTCTGCTGCACTTCTTACAAGACTATTTTCATTATTAAACCAAAAGAAAGTATTGTAATTTTTTTTTGAGCATGTAATGATAGTTTTAACTTAAGGCTGGGTAGCTCAGTTGGTCAGAGCGTACGGCTCATACCCACAGGGTCCGGCTGAAAATTGACAACAAAATAGAAAATATAAATATGGCTGAGTAGCTCAGTTGGTGAGAGCGTACGGCTCATACCCGTAAGGTCGACGGTTCGAATCCATCCTCAGCTATATTTTTTTGTGGGTAATTTGTGGGTAATTGTATTTTTAAAACTTTTTCTATTTTGATGAAACTATTTTTTAAAATAAGAATTTAATACATCTATTGCTTCAAGTTTTCTTTTTGGTACAGGGTGAGCATACCTCATAGTAGTTTCGATATGAGCATGACCTAAAATTTCTTGAATAACGGCTAAATCAATATTATTTTCAACTAATCTTGTTGCTACGGTATGTCTTAAATCATGAAATCTGAAATTTTTAATATTTGCTAATTTCATAACTTGATGAAACGATTTTTTCAGGTCTATATATGGTTTATTTGTTTTTGGATTTACAAATACATATTCTGATTGGTGTTCTATACTGTTTAATACATCTCTTAATGTGTCTGATATTGGTACTTTACGAGCCTTACCAGATTTTGTATCTAATAGTTCAATAAATCCGTACGTAAAATCAATATTACTCCATTTTAAATTAAGAATTTCACCTCTACGCATACCTGTTTGCAGAGCAGTTATAATAATAGGTTTTAAAAATAAATAAGGTTTAACTATTTTTTTAAGTCTTGTATATCTGTCTAAAACCTCATGTTCATACTCTATTGCTTTAAATAATCGGATTTCTTCTTCCGTTGAAAGAAAACGAATTTTGTGATTATCTTCTCTTAATTTTGCTGTTTTTTGTAATGGGTTATTTCTTATAATTTCATTATCAATACCAAGATTAAACATTTTACTTAATATTTCAAGATATCTGTTGATTGATGAATTTTTTAAATTTCTTTCTGATTTAAGGTATTGCTTAAAATCTTCAATTTTCTTTGGTGTGATTTTCTGAACAATAGCAGATGTCCCAAAATAATTTACAATTATATTTAAAGAATATACATCATGCTTATAGCTTTTTTTATTTGTTTTAGAATAATTTTCATATAAATTTTTTAATTGTGATAATGTAACATTCTTTTCTTCCTTTGGTATAAGACCATTTTGCTGTTGTACTACTCTAATTTTTATTGCATTTTCTATTTTTTCAGCTTCTTTTTTCTCGGAGACACCGGGAATAACCCCGTGTCTCCTTTCTCCGTTTACCATAAATTGGTAATACCATTTATTCTTTTTCTTATATACTGCCATGATTTTCTCCCGATATCCAATCTCTGAAAACATTTTCTTTTACATATACTGTTCCACCGATTTTGTGGAATACATAGGGCGGAATATCGCCCCTACGTCTCCAAGTTTTTATTGTATTAATGTTTGTTTTTAGCTCTTTTGCTAAATCTTCAAGTTTAATTAAGTTAAACATATTGTGTTTTAGTGTGATAAGTGTTTTATTTGCGATATTATCTGTCATTTTGACCTCCTTTAATACATTTCAAATAGTGTTCATTAAAATCCTTGCAACCGCAAGGCAATACAAAATTTTCCATAAATGGATATTTTTTCATAATTTCGCTTGCACATTTTCTGCCATCATCATCATTATCAATGAATAAGTAGTGTTTTTTGTATTTTTTAAAATCAATTTCAGAAACTTCTTTTAACAAACTTTTTACGCCATGTGAACAGCTAACAATGTGATAAAAATCTGCTTGACCTTTTTCTGTTAGAAATTGTAAAAGTGTATATCCGTCGAAATAGCCTTCAACAATAACAATAATTTCGGTTTTATCGCCGTATGCATTTATCATGGCTAATCCCAATTTAGTGCCTTTTTCTCGATATAAGCCCTCTTTGCTGAAATTAAGCGGTCTATATTCGAAACTGGTGATTTCGTAATCATCAGGATTTGTCGAAGTTGTATATTTGAATGTCGGTATAACCCAAATATTTTTTTGAATATCAATTCCAAGACCAACATCTAAAGCTGTTTGAGCAGTTAAACCACGTTTTTGCATTAAAATATTTGCATATTCACCTTGTTCTTGCTCTAAGCTAAATGAACAAAATTCTTGGTATGTTTTGAAAAATTCTTTATCTGATTGTGCTTTTGCTTTTAATCCGTCTTTTATATATGTTTTATTGGTATTGGCATTTTGTTTCAACTCTTGCCATTCGCTTTTATAAATTTCACTTAAAATTTCTCTTGAGTGGTTTTCATCTGAAAAGCAATAAAGTACGTTCTTTTTCTCGTTGTATCTCAAGTTATCTTTATGAGTATCACCACCATTTTGAGTACAAATCGGGCATTGCCACTCGTATTCACTACCAACTTTTCTTTCATACGGTCCGAGATGACGTTGTATTAAATCAAGGCTAAGTTTAATTTCATTTTTGTACATTTAATTTTCTCCTTATGATTTTTTGTAATTTTTGCAAGGTTATTGTTATTATTGGTTTTTAAGCATTCATATTGAATGAAATGTTTGTATTTTTTGATAAAAAATTAGGTTGAGGAGTTGTCATTACGACAACAACTCCTCTAATCCTTGAACGCCGTCACTCAATTTGGGTTCAACGTACTTTTTCAAGGTGTAATAAACACCATTTTTAAGGCTTTTATTGTCTTCAAATAAGATGTATCCATCGTTAGCAGCAAGTTCTTTGACACATGAAATTAATTCATCAAAACAATTACGCAATTTCTCTCTTGGAATTTGTATATCTTTGTAACGATAATTAGTGATTTCAGTTTTAGTCAATTTCTTATCAATATTTTCCTTAAAAATGTCGTAAAGCTTATCATACAAATCTTTTTTCTTTGGATTGTAGTTTAAAAGCAACTTCAAATCGCCGCTTAAATATTCAACCATTTCAATTGCTTGTTGAACATCTTCGGGATTAATTACAAGTTCTTCGGGATGATTAATGCAAGCAAACAAATTTGATAATTTTGCAGCTTTAAAATGTCTTGATAGCAGTTCTTTTCTTAACACATCATCTTCTTCTGCGTTGTATTTTTGAATTAATTCACCTTGATAGTCATTTAATACGTCAATTGCTTCTGATAGTGTAATATAACAAGCTTGATGAGGAACTTTTTGAAAAATTTCAAATAATTCATTACCGCACTTTTGTAATTCTTCATTAATTTCCCTTTGCTTTTTGTCGGACAATGGTTTGTGTATTAAATTTTTCTCGGGTTGAAAATTAATCATTGTTCTCCGACAAAGACCAGTGTTTATAAATTCATCAAATTTATTTTTTACAAATAAATTTTTAAAAAGAGATGGGTCTGAATGACCGCAAAAATTCACTGGTACATCTTCAATGTCATCTTTTCTTTCTTCGCCTTTAATGCTTTTTGCAAAAAATTTACCATCATACCCATTGAATAATAATTCAGTTGACATTGCTCTTGGATTATTTGCATTTAATAACCACAGTAAATATTCAGTTATTATATAGTTTACAGAGCCGAATTTAGCTATGTGAACAGAATAAGCATCAGCAAATAAACCCTCAGGCGTTGAATCGCCTGTTTCTAGGTGTATTTTTCTTGGTGGTTCAATTTTAAAACGGATTGCTTTTTCCATTTTTTAACTCTCCTTTTACTAGCTTTAAATGTTGTTTTATATTTTCTTTTGAAATTACATCTGAAGCGTTTTTTGTTTTCTTGTTTTCTTCTAAAGCTTTTTCATATTGCTTCATTTGAATTTCATAAATTTCATCAACTTGGACTTTGTGCCATTCTGTAAATTTTTTAAATATAAATTTTTTCATATACTGAACAAGCCTATCTTTCCCTCCTCCTGATTGCACAAAAATCAATGCATACCAATTTAGCAAGTTAATTTTTCCTGATTCGTCAAATCTAACCTGTTTGCTGGAAAACATTTGTACCACGATTACAATCAAGAATGCCCAAATAATATTTTCATCAATATTTGGAAATACTGACTTGAGCTTTTTTACTGTTTTTGTTAAAATACTAGGTGAATTTTTTAATTTTTTTGCACCCTGCATTTCTTGTTGGGTGTTTTCATTTTTTTTGTTACACATATCTTTCTCCTTTCTTTACTACGTGTGTAACACATGTTAATTGTAATTCAAAAAGGTCTAAAATAATAGTTATTACTGTATTACAGCCTTTTTTGAAACAATTTTAATTTTTTCATTTTTAGCCTCTTTTCAGATAACTGTTTGTAATTGCGATAAATGTAGTTTTGTAGAGAATATCAACAATCAAGTCTGTGTTTTCATCGGAATATGCGAGATATTTTTTTGAATTATTGGTTTGTATTTTTCTTGAATGCTCATTTTTTATCCTCTTACATTTATATCTTTATTATAAAGTGTATAGGTTAAAACGCAAATGGGATAACTGTTTTGGGGATTTTATAAATTAAAAAACTCGAAAAAAATTATTTAAATTTGATATTTTTTTCCGAGTTTTTTGCAATTTATATGAATTTTAATAAAAACTAGATTAATGATATTTTTAATTTTTGATACGTAACTGTCTTTTAACGAGATTTTCTACTTGTTTCTTTAATTCTTTAAAATTCAAGTTTACATTACTTAATGGTTCTAAATTACTGCATTTTTTATTAAAACTTCTTTGAAAATTTTTCCAACGTTTTTTTCTTATTTCTTCGATAGGAAGTTTATAATCTTTTGAATTGGAAAAGATATGTCGTATCTGCTCAACGGTATCTTGGTTGTCAAATATTTTCTTTATAATTTCAATAATATTGCTACATTCTTGACAAGCATGTGATGCAGGAGTTGTTCTCTTGCCTTTTGGATAGCAATAAGGACAAAAATCTCTTGTGCTATCGTCGCACAATATTCTATGTAATTTTTCATGTATCTCTAAAAAGCTTTTACTATATTCGTTATCGCTTTTATTATAATGTTCCAAGGAAATATCATAACACTCAAATAGCTTTATATTTTTATCAGACACTTTTTTAACCTTAGTTTTTGTTTTTTGTAATTCGTTTAAATTTTTTACGTCAAAAAAACTAAAATCATTGAATTTATAGCCCCATATTTCGGAAAAGCTGTCTGAAAATATATAAATACTTTTTGTTTTTAAGGCAAGTTCTATTACATCTGAAATAAATACTGCTATTTGTTCGGGATTATTTTTATCAATATCATAAACATTTAAAAAAAACCTTGCTGATACCAGTATTAATTTAAAAAATATTATGAAAATCTTTATTTTAAAATTATTCCAGTTATTCAAAATATAGTCAAATAAAGCTATATTAATATATTTGACAGGGAGAATTTCGTATTCCTTATTTAATTCAAACTTAAATTGGGAAATTATTGTCGACACAGTTCTTTCTTTGCCATACATTAAAAAATACAGCAAATATAATTTGTACTGTTTTGATATTATCATTTCAGTCATATAATAAGACTCCTTTTGTCTATTATATTAGCATATTGCAATTCCCCTTGTTAAGTGCACCCTTTCAAATAATTATATAAATTCGGTATTGTTGTGTTATATCTTTTAGCTATGATTGTTTTAGGCACTTTTAATTCTACAAGTTTTAATATTTCTTCTTTGTATTCATCAAGTTTTGATTTACCTTTACCTTTCGGTCTTCCTAATTTTATTCCCTGTTGTTTTTTAGCTTGAAGTGCTTCCTTTGTCCTCAAACTGATTAAATCTCTTTCTATTTGTGCAACTAACGCAAATATTGTTGTTGCAACTGTTGATGTGATTGATTTATCGCTGCTGCAAAAATTTTCTTTAATTGAATAAAGTGTTATTTGTTTTTGTTTTGTTATTTCAATTACTTCAAATATTTGTGTTATAGAACGTGCTATTCTTGATAATTCAGGAACTATTAAAATATCATTTATTTTCATTGTTTCAAGTAATGAACCTAATTTTCTCATTTTATAATTTGATTTACCTGAAATATTTTCTTCGATAAATTCAACATTACCGAGCTTTTTATTATTAGCGAACTGTAAAACATCATTTTTATTTTTATCTGTATTTTGTTCTGCGGTACTTACTCTTAAATAACAATATGTTGTCATGATAAAATCCTTTCTTTTTGTTTAATATTCACTTGAAAGCATTAACGTATATTGAAATATTGGTTCTACGTTGGTTAAAATCAAATAAAATTTATAATCAAATATCGGTAAATCAATGTTTTTAACCGTTTCTTTAATTACTGTTATATGTTCACTATACTGTTTCTTACCGTTTTTTATGATGTAACCCTCTCTAAATATTTCAAATGTTGCAGTATTATTGTTTTTTATCTTTATTGTTCCAACAAAAAAGCCGTCATCTGCGGCTTTAGTTGTTTCTATTATTTTTCTTATATGTGATATATACCAATCGATTACCCAAAACGTGTTTAATGTCATTTGAAAATCTCTCATTCCCTCGGTATATATCAAATTTTCACAATAACTTCTTTTGTAAAATTCTTCACTGCCGTAATTTCTTAAATAAATTTGTTTAACTGTGTCTGTTGTAAAATTGCTTTTCATTATTCCTCTTTTTTCTTTATTTTCTTTTGATTTTTTAGGCTTAAAATGTCTGTAAGTCAATCATATTAAGCAAAAACCCTATTTTGTATTTTTATTTTATACATCTATAAAGTAAAATTCAAGGGTTTTTATTTTATGGATTTATAAAACTTAAAGGTTCATTTTCGCTTTATTATTGACTTTTAGGCATTTTTTATTTGTAAAAACAGTATTAAATATCATTATTAAAATAAAAGAGGTAAAAATGAGCATTGAAACAATAGATTGGAATATTGAAAACGAAAATAACAGACATAAAAATGTTACGATAATTTAGAACGTAGCAGTCGTTTTGAAAAAGATAAACATGAAAAAATAATAAATTCACTTAAACAACAAAAGAAAAATATTCAAAATCAGAATAAAAATAAACATAAACAAAACGAACAAATTAACGATATTTCTATCAGCGAATTAAATCAAAAAATTGAAAAATTGCTTAGTATGATATTAGGTTAATTTTATTTTTCTGTGTTATTTTTATGGCATTTGCAATTAATAAATGGGCATTTGCCGTCTTTATCAATATTTAAAATTTTCGGAGTAATATATTCAACATCAAAATCATGTTTTTTACTTACTTTTTTAACTCTTTTGTAATATCGCATTTGTTTTTTAGGCTCTTCAAGAATTAAAACAACTTTCCCTCTTTTTCCTGTCATAATTGCATAGTGTTCTGCTTGTCCTATTGATTCAGCCCATTTATTAGCAAAATCAAATTCAACTGCATGTGTATCTGTTAAACAATCAACCCTTGTTTTATCTTTATTTTCATATTCTTCAATACCATTATGATATGAACACCACGCATGTTTATATGAACTTTCATTGTGTGAGTGTTGAGGATATTTTATGCTTTTAGGTGTATAGCTATATTCAAATGCAAATGCAAAACCCAAATTATTTGCTGATAACATAATGGAATATAAGAAAATTAATGTTTTTGTAATTTTCATTTTAATAATCGCCAGAGAAATATTCTTCGTAATGCCCTTTATCTGTATTAAGTATTCCGCTTAAAAGCTCATATTCATAACCATGCGAACCAAATCCTGTATAATCATATAAATATTTATGGTATTGTGCTGTTCTTTTGAAATTATTGTTTTTAAGTTCTTCATAGCACTTGACAGCTAAATCATATTCCTTACTCGATTTATCAACTTTATTTAAAAATTCATCATAACTATTTTTTAATTTTTCAACATTAAAACTTTGTTCTTCATCATTACTTAAAAAATGACCATACAAAATATCATTTATAAGCCATTTTATATCGTTTTTAACATCATTTTGCATTGGAAATTCGGGATATTTGTTTAAAAACTTTTGCCATTTTACAATCCACTCAATTATTTTTGTTTCTTCAATATTTGCAAGCGTTTCATTTATATCATTTTCAAATTCGTAAGATAATTTTAAAAATTTATTCCATGATTTACTTAAATACTTTGAATATTTATTATATATATATTCCCTATTAACTAAAGCATTATAATAATCCTTTTTAAATTTGATTATATCAATATCAGGGTTATTGATTTTAAGACTGCCGTTTTGTTTTTCAGATAAGTTAAATGTATCATCCTGTGCTATTTGTGAAGCTAATATTTGTAAATTTTCATAAAATGTTTTAAAAACATTGTCAGCCTTTGCGAAATGAAGTTTTTTAACAAATTCTTCCATATTTTTATCTTGTTCAATAGCTTGTTTCAATGCTTCTTGGTTTATATCAATGCCATAATCTTCATAATCCTGTTCTTTAATTGCTATTATTGATTTATAAGTTGAAATTTCGGAAATTTTTAAATCTGAAACATAAAACGTTCCGATAGTTGACGTTATTGTAATAAAAACTATTCCTATAATTACAAATTTTACAGTATTTTTATTTATTGTTAATTTTAGACTTTTGTTTTCATTTGAAACATAAACCTTTTCACCGCATTTTGTACAGAATTTTTGATTGTTACTTATTTCACATCCGCATTTTTTACAATACATATTTCGCATTCCCTTATAAATACAACATCAAAAGCAAAGTTCTAAAGCTTCTCATGTCAACTTCACAAGACCAAATTAAAACCCTTACAAAATTTCCATATTCAAATTTTGTATCTTCAAGTCCTGCATATTTGTGATAAGCATTAACGTCTTTAATCCAATTTTTTTCATCAATTTTTAACTTTTCAAAATCTTCTGCTGAAAGTTTTAATTTAACAGCTTTATATACTTCATTTAACAGTTTATCAATGGCGTTATAATTTTCAGTTTCAAAATTTATCATTTCTTCGTCTGTTTCACCTGAATTATTGCCGTATTGTTCTAAAATTTCCTGATATTTTTTGAAATATATATTATTTTTATCAATTTTACTTTTAACTTCTTTATATAACCTATTAAATTCGTCTGAATCGTGGTTTAAATCAATATCATTTCCGTCAGTAACCCTCAACAGTAAATCATTTCTTTTTATTATTTCCCAATATTTTGACTGATAAATTTTGATTTCCTCTAAAATATCATCGGGAGTTTTTTCTTTTTGCTGATTCACCTTATTTGGAATTATATTTTTTTGATTTATGATATTATTCGTTAAATTTTGATTATTAAAGAATAAGAAACAACAAATTATGCTAAAAATAATGAAAAATACAATACAAGAAATTATAACAATATTTTTTGTACGATTGCCGTTGCTCTTTAATAATGCACCACACTTAGTGCAAAATTTCTGATTTTCTTTTATTTCTTTTCCACAATTTTGACAGTACATGAAATACATCTTAACTTAAGTAATATTTAGATAGTAAATTATAAATATTATAGCCTATATACAGAATAAACAATAGCTGAATACCATAAATCAAATATATCAATCCATTTTTTATTCTTAAATTGTTTTTATAGTTTAATATAAAACAAGTTCCGATGAATGCAAGTGGTGGAACGAACCGAATTAAATTAGAACGAATCATAAGACCCAACTGCCATAATTCATCTGTGTGCATTTCACCTGTATGAAAACATAATAGATATATTGGAACGATTAAACCATAAAATGAACAAAATAAATAAATCCCAATTAATCTATCCAAAATACCGTTGTATTCTTGCTTTATCATAGAAAAATTTTTATCTTTAAAATATTTAATTGCAATAACTGTGCCTAAAATAAAAAATATAAAGCTTATGCAAAATTCAGTTATTTTATAATAAAATGGGATATAGTAGGCATAATAATAGCGAATATAGTTGTGTATAATGCAAATATCGTCGTGTATCCACAATAATTGGCTTAACAATATCAGACTTACAGCAAAATTTAAACCGAATAATAACAGTATATTCTTCGTCTTTGTTTTATTTGTAAAAATTAACATGCAACCAAAATCAATAATCGTAAAAATGAATATGGCTATATGTGTAATTAAAATAGCCATATTATATGATATAGGACTACATATAATAGCTGTAAAAATTAAGGGCATTATTAAGGAGGCTATAAAAATCATTTTTCTAAAACTAACTGTTGATATATCATAACCACAATTTTTACAGAATTTTTTATTGCCTGTGATTTCTTTTCCACAATTTGGACAGTTCATAATTTTCCCCCATTAATCTAACTTTGTTCCACATTCTTCACAAAATTTATTACCTTTTGAATATTCTGCATTGCAGTTTGGACATATTAATTTTTCTTGCTCTTGACTATCATTAACTGTAATGGTTTGATTATAGCTATTTGCAATTATTTTAAGACTTTTAGCTATTGATTCTTGACTATCATGCATGCCTATAAACAAATAAAATAGGTAGTTTCCCAAAATGAACATGACAAACAACAAAATAAAAATAACAATTCCAGACCAAAATCCAATTTCAGCACTATCACTAATTCCTGAAATGCCAGCACCTGCAATAATAGATAATACTAAAATGAGTAATAGCTGAATAAAAGTACCAAAATCAATAAAAAATCTACCTACTTTTAAAATAAAACCTTTCATAAAGTCTCCTTAATTTTTTGTTCTCGTAATTCCTTATCTCTTATTCTTACACAAAAATAAAAAGAAATCTCATATTTAAGAATTATTAACATGTATTTCTCGAATGTAGTCTGTTTAAATCTTTGAAATTCATTCAAAATTAGAAAAGAGGACTATATGACAGAAAAACAAGAAGCTAAAATCATAGGTGATAAAGTAAGAGAACTTCGTGTTAAAAACAATTTAACACAAGAGAAGTTGTCTGAAAAACTCGGTATTGATAACAGATGTTTATCAAGAATTGAAACAGGTAAAAATCTTCCCTCTTTTAAAGTCGCAAGAAAATTATCAGAATTATTTAATTTTGATTTTTATTCTTTAATTAATGATACTCCGATAGATAAAATAAATGCACCTGATGAATTTGTTATTCAGTCAACAAAAATTATTAATTCAGCCTGTGATAATAACGAAAAAGAATACTATCTTGAAATGCTGAAATTTGCTCAAAAAAGTTATAAGACTTTTTCTAAAAAAGATAAAATTTAATTTTTTATATTGAAATAATTAAAACATAGCACCTAACACGACTAGGACTGAAAATAACCATAGTTTTATCTTTTTTATGTTATTTTGTATATGGAGGTTAAAAAATCGGATTGTATGCGATTTTAAATTATTTTAAATTTAATTTTAAATAAATAAATTAATTAACAAAAATTAAACATTACAAAACTAACACCGACATAAATCTTTAAAACCCTTAAAACACAATAACCTTACAAAAATTACAAAAATACATCAAAATAATACTTTGTATTATTATATTTATTAACTATTGCGGTTTGATAATTTAAGGTGTATAATGTATATGTACAGTCCTAGTTGATGTACCACTTTTGTGGAGTTGCTAGGGCTTTTGCTTTACTATGTTATCAAATCTGAAAATATCCTCAAACATTTGTGCATAATCTTCTGATAGAGAATATAAAACTTTTTTGGTTATTTCATAACAATTTTCTATACCGTTTTTGTTATTGATAATTATTTCGTGGTGAAATATCCTGTTTCTAAGTCTTAAAACGTCTTTCAATAATGGGAATATAACCTTTGTTTTATCCCAAGTCGGACTTGTAAAATATTTATCAAAATCAGGAAATACACTATCAAAAAAACCTTGCTTATCCCATAAACTGTTTTTATATGACTTTTTACACAAATTTACCCAAAATCCGAATGTTAATTCGGCTATTAAAGCACCTGTAGAAACACTATTATGTTTGCAGTTTAACTTGTTAAAGGATTCTACAAGTATATTTCTTTCATTCATTGATAAAATATTTTGTTGATTAATTTCATTTAATAGCCAATTATCACCCTTTAATTTTGATACTGCATTATATAATCTGTTTCTTAAAGAAATTTCCAATGCAGATAAAACAGGATAAAAACTTTCTGAAATTTGAACATTATAAATATATCTGCTTAAAATTAACTCAATATTGTCATTATCATCAAATTTGTATGATGATAACCTGTCAACACTAATATTTTCAATAATATTTTGCGTATTTTTATTTATAGATTTCATAACTTTATTATAGCATTAATAAAGTATTGTTTTTAATACAAAATTGATAAATATTACTTGATATTATTTGATTTTAACAGGATATTAAATATAAAATATTTAAAAAATTTTGTGGGTAATATATGGGTAATTGATATATGGTTTTAATTAAAATGAAAAAGTTTCAAAATTATAAAAATATTGATTTTATTCGTTTTTAGGTGTAAAAACTGCCGATTTTTCACTCTCATACCCGTGAGGTCGAGAGTTCGAGCCTCTCCCCAGCTATTTTTATTTTAAGTTACACAAATAAACCTAAAAACAAGACTATATCATTATTTCTGCATATTATTATCTTAAGATTTATTCTTTATCGGGAGTAATTATCTGTATGGTTAATTTTTATCTGTGTCGTATATATGTCGGAATTTATGTTTGAATTATATCCTGTTAAAAAGAATAAGGAAAACTTTATAGTGATTATATTTGATTTATCTAAATAAAAAGACCATTTTTAAATATAATGACAACAAGTTTATATCTATATTCATTATTATATATAAGAATTTAAGATATTTATTGCAGCTTGTTTCCTTTCTGTTACAGGATGAGCATATCGCATAGTTGTTTCAATTTTGGTATGTCCTAAGATGTCCATAACAACAAGTAAATCTATGCCTTTTTCTACCATACGAGTAGCTACTGTGTGACGTAAATCATGAAATCTAAAGTTTTTTATTTTGCTTCATCAATTACTTTATGCCAAGACTTTTTTATATCTGTATATGGTTCATTCGTCTTTGGATTATAAAATATATATTCATTGTCATTAGGGATAGATTCTAATACAGTTTTTAATTTCTCTGATATTGGTATATTTCTTTTTTTCCCTGATTTAGTTTCTAATAATTCAATGTAGTTATCTTTAATATTTGACCACTTCAAATTTAGAATTTCACAACGTCTCATACCGGTTTGTAAGGCCATGATAATTATCGGTTTCAAATACGGGGCAAAAGAATCAACACTTTTAAATAATCTTAAGCATATAAATACTATTCTCATAAACTTCAACCCCAAGCCATTTGGTTGATTTTTTGTTTATATTCTTCTTTAAAAATTTCCTAAAATCTTTTTCTTCTTCATCAGTATAATTTTCGGCAATTTCGTATTCTTTTATTAACATATTTTCTCTCCTTATATTTTAATTAAAAATTTAGAAAAAAATTTAATCTTTTATTTAACCATTAAAGGATTTAATGCTTTACATAATAAGCCCTTAATTTCGTAAATTTTTAAAATGCTAAAATTAATGGGGAAATAGCTATTTTATAAGCACTTATAACATATTTTTAAAGTATAAATTTTTATCGTTTTATTTTTTAGTTTATGAAAAATAATTATAAAAGTTGTTATCATGCTATATTTTTATAATTTTCAATGAGTGTAAAAATTGAGAGGTTATTTGTATTTGTAATTTAGCAATACATAAAACTATTAAAAAATAATTAATTTGCCTACTGCTTAAAGTAATCCGGTATATAATGATTGCACAAACAGTTTCATCCCATGAATCATGTGGAAATCTTTTTCATGTTTAATTAAATAATATACACATTGCCTCTCAACTAATATTTAATTAGTTTAACTTTAACAGTAGCGAGTTTTTAACATATTTAGACGTAGTATTAAGTTATACCCCCATCAGCCTTACACTATAAAATACTGCTTTTTGTTAAAACAAAAATTACTTACAAAAATAACCGATAGGAACTGCCCATATTTTTTCAGCAACAGGGATAATATCATTTCCCGTATATAAAATTATTCCTTTTTTAAATTTACTTTCACACAGTTCTTTTAATTCTATTAATCCTGAAAGATACTTTTTATCAATATCTTTAGAAGATTTAACTTCAATTCCTATAATTTCACCGTCAGTATTTTCAAGTACAAAATCTGCTTCTTTCCCTGATTGAGTCCTGAAATGTGATAGCTCTATATTGCTTAATTTTGCGGATTTTAACAGTTCACAGGCTGCAAAGTTTTCAAAAATATGCCCGAATGTCTGTTTATCATTTTGATATAATTCTTTAATATTACGTTTCATTATATAAGATAAAAAGCTGCAATCCGTAAAATATAACTTTGGAGATTTTACAAACCGTTTGTTTAATTTATTAGGCTTTGCCCACGGTTTAATGTTAAATATTAAAAAACTGTTTAGGGCAAAAGTAAATAATTTTTCATACGTTCTATAATCAATACCAAGTTCATTTGCAATTTCGGTATTATTTAACAAGCCTCCGGTTCTCATGGAT
>CANQCO010000005.1 GCA_947589705.1 Candidatus Gastranaerophilales bacterium | reverse complement strand
AATAGCGGAAGACGGGACTCGGACCCGCGACATTCTGCTTGGAAGGCAGATGCTCTACCAACTGAGCTACTTCCGCATTTAAAGAAGTTCGCTTCTTTTATATACTAACTGAAAAATTTTTATTTCGCAATAATAAATTTATATATTTTTATAATATTGTATTTACAGCCAGATAAATTAATAAAAAAGCTCCTATTCTTTCTAGGTATTTAGTTGGAAATTTTTTTAATAATGCTGATATCCAAAATCCAAAAAAAGAATTAATAAATGTAATAATTCCGATTGTTAATGAAGAAATCAATATATTAGTTTGAGTCAATTTTAAATTTATTCCGGCAGCAAATGCATCAATACTTGTTGCTAATGAAAGACATAATAAGCAAAATAACGAAATACATTTTATTTGAGACTCTTCTTTTTTATCAAAGGAATTTTGTATAAATTTTAAAGCCAATATTAAGAATATAGAGAAAACAATCCATTTCGAAATTATTTCAAATTTAAAAAAAGGAAGTGAAATAAAACCGGCACCTAAAACAGGCATAAGAAACTGAAAAAAACCAAAAGCAATAGACAGCATTAATGAATTTTTCAGCCTGTTCTTATTTATTATCAATCCGTAAGAAAGACATACAATAAAAGCATCAATAGACATAGCAACAGAAAGTAAAATTATTTCAAAAATAGTCATAGATAAAATTTAGCATAAAAAAAACCGCTTTTGTTAAAGCGGTAAATAAGTGTTCTCTTTCCCTGTAAAATTTATATACAAGCTTAGGCTTGAACAGCATCAGCAGAAGCAGATTGAGCTTCTTCAGCAGCTTCTTTTTCTGCTTGCAATTTAGCCTGTGCTTTTTTAGATAATTTTTCTGTTTCTTTTTTTACATAATTCAAAGTGCCATCTTCCTTGCAGTTATTAATTAGGAACTGAACAGTTTCAGTAGGCTGTGCACCTTTTTTTATCCAATCTAAAGCAGATTGTTTATCTAATTTCATTTCTTTAGTTTTAGGATTATAGAATCCCAATTGTTGTATAGGAGCAGTTTCTCTTTTAGTTGTCGAATTTAAAACTACAATTCTATAAACGGGATTTTTTTTATAACCTAATCTTCTTAATCTGATTTTAACCATTGTGGTATATTTCTCCATTTTGATATGCACTATGCCGGACCTCCGGCTTGCAGCCGATAAACTAAAAGGATTAAAAGAGGATTCCTTCTCGTTTCTATTTAATGAAATCACAAGCAAAATAAATAATCAAGTCGTTTTTTTAAATTTTTGTAACTAAACTTAAAATTATGTTATAATCAGCTTATACACGGGTATAAACAAATGTATAAATTTTCTGATATTAAATTATTAGTGAGTGATTTTGACGGTATATTTACAGATGGGAAACTAACCGTATATTCTGACGGAAGAACAGCGAAACAGATAGATTATAAAGACATTATGGCAATAGCGAATTTAATAAAAAAAGGAATAAAATTTGCCGTAATTTCTGGAGAGAGTTCTGCGGCTATAGATATTCTAAAAGAAAAATTTCCCCAAATAGAAATCTTTCAAAATGAAAGAAAAAAATTAAAAGTCTTAAAAAATTTAATGGATAAATATAATATTTCAAAAGGAAATACACTATATATCGGAGACGACATAAACGATATAGAATGTTTGGAATACGTAAAATATGCCTTCACAGTTCCAAATGCACATGAAAGTATAAAAAGAATAAAAAATATTATTATAACTCAAAATTCCGGCGGGAATGGAGCAATAAGAGAAATTACTGATAGTATATTATGAAAAATTTTATTAAACAAATATTAAACAAAATAAATAAACTGGATAATTATACATCAACATATATTAAGCATTCCAACAATATAGAAATACCGGCACTTGCATATACAAACTGGGGAATGTATTTTGCTGAGTTAAAAGATTATAGTTCGGCAATAGAAAAACTAGAAACTGCAGCTATAATGTCAAACCAAAATCCAAAGCCTTTTATAAGCCTTGGAGTTATATATGCTAAAATGAAAAAATATAAGGAAGCAGAAACCGCATTAAAAAAAGCAATTGAAAGAGATACCCAAAATTCCTATACTTATTGTGTTCTTAGCAGTGTACTTGTTGCAATGGATAAATATGAAGAAGCCGAAGAAAATTTAAAAAAAGGATTAAAACTTGCGCCCACTGATTCTGAATTATATTTAAATTATGGAATTTTATACACAAAACAGCAAAAAAAATTAAAAGCAATAGAAATGTTTAAAAAAGCAAAGTTTTTTAATCCTTCGAATTTACATGCTTATTTTCTTTTAGGAGTAATGTTATTTGAGACAGAACAAATTGCTGATGCTTTTTGTGAATTTAAACAACTGCAGAATCTGAAATCAGATTATAAAAATTTAAATTACTATCTAGCATTGTGTTACAAAAAAGAAATGAATTATATGGCTGTAATGGAATATGCACAAAAGGCACTGGATGAAGAACCAGATAATCCTTCAGTTCATATTTTACTCGCACAGAACTATATAATGCTGAAAAAAGAAGAAGAAGGTTTAAATATATATAATAATGCGCTAAGATTAGGAATTGATGATTTTGAATTTTACTTATCATGGGGAATAACACTTTTAAAAGTAAATAATATAGAAGAAGCGAAAGAAAAATTATTTAAAGCTTTAGAAAAAAAACAAAACGATTCAAATACATTATATCGGTTAGGTTGCTGCTATTATAAACAAAATAATTACAGTGAAGCTGAAAAATACTATAAAAAGGCTATAGAATCGGATTATAATAACTCTATGGCATATTCGGATATCGGAATATTATATTATGATCAAGGAAAATATGATGATGCCATTGAAGCATTTTTTAAAGCAATAAATATTTCATCTCAAAAATCATTTTTATATTTCTATGTAGCAAATTGTTTTTACAAAAAAGGCAGATTAAGAAAAAGTATAGATTATTATGAAAAAACAATAGAATATTATCCTACGCATACAGAAGCTTTAATAAACTGTGCTGTAACATATTTAGAAATCGGAAATAATAAAGAAGCACTCAGGAAAATAAGAAATGCCTATCAAATTAACAGAGACTCAGAAAAAATATTGATTATATATGCTTTTATAGAATTGAAATCCGGATTATACAGCAGTGCCACGGGAAAAACTGAAATTCTGCTGAATAAATATCCTCAAAATACAGGAGCAAAATATATAAAAGTCCAGTGTTTAATTAATCTGAACAAACCTCAAGAAGCTTTAAATATATTATATTCTTTAACGGAAGAAGAAAAAGACTCTAATATTTCTATATATTTAAGTTATCAAGCATATAAAAAACTTGTAGAAGACAATCCATCGCATTATAATGAAAGCATGCTCAATTTATACGGAAGTAAATTAAATGATATTAAAACAGAAAGCACTCCGTTAAATGAATTGACAAAATATATAAACAAGACTTTAAACATTTAATAAAGGATAGAATAAGTGGGAATAATAGTACAAAAGTTCGGTGGGACATCCGTAGCAGATCCTAATAAGATTCACAATGTAGCAAATGCAGTTATTAAAGAAAAAGAAAATGGAAATGATGTTGTAGTAGTTGTATCTGCAATGGGTCATACCACTGATTATTTAATAAAGCTAGCTAAAGAAGTAACAAAAAATCCGGATTCACGAGAAATGGACATGCTTTTGTCCACAGGCGAACAAGTTTCAATAGCATTATTAGCTATGGCAATTCAGTCGCATGGTTATAAAGCAATAAGCATGAATGGACAGCAGGTAGGAATAATAACAGAATGTATTCATTCGAAAGCAAGAATTGTTGATATTAAGACAGAAAAACTTCATAAATATATAAAAGAAGGAAACATAATAGTAGTAGCAGGATTTCAAGGAGTAACACCCGATGGAGAAATAACCACATTAGGAAGAGGCGGTTCTGATACTTCGGCTGTTGCAATTGCTGCAGCACTCAATGCTGAAAGATGTGATATATATACAGATGTAGAGGGTGTTTATGCAACAGATCCTAGAATTGTTCCAAATATACAAAAAGCAGATGTTATATCGTACGAAGAAATGTTAGAACTTGCAAGAGTGGGAGCTAATGTACTTCATCCCCGTTCAGTTGAAACAGCGAAACAATTTAATGTACCATTAAGAGTTCGCAGTTCTTTTAAATTAGATAACCTCGGCACTTTAATAATAGGAGTTGAAAATATGGAAATATATAAACCGGTAGCAGGTGTTGCTTCTGATTGTTCACAGGTAAGAATATTGCTTTCAAATTTACCTGATATACCTGGAACTGCAGCTAAAGTCTTTGGAGCGTTGGCAAAAAATAATATAAGTGTTGATATGATAATTCAATCACTTGCAAGTAACGGTACAAATTCAATTGCTTTTACAGTTAATGAAGAAGATTTAGAATCTGCAATAGATATCCTTGATGAAGTAAAACAAGAAGTTAAAGCAGGTGAAATACTTATTGATAAAGAAATAGCAAAAGTTTCAATTGTAGGAGCCGGAATGGTTGACAGACCCGGAATTGCAGCTGATATGTTCAGATCGTTAGCCGAAAACAATATTAATATTAAAATGATATCAACAAGTGAAATAAAAATAAGCTGTTTAGTTGAAAAATCAAATGCAAAATCTGCTATTAAAGCATTATGTAAAGAATTTGAATTGGAAGCAAAAGAGATAGCAGTTGTAAAAGGTGATTTACCTGATGTATAGAAATAATAAAAAAGCCGATTAGATAAATTGTCTAATCGGCTTTTTTAATTAATTTCATTTTTCAAGAAATAAATAAAGATTTTTCAATTTGCCTTCTTTTAACTAATCCTTTAGAAATTTTACCATTGATATATATCCATTTATCAAATTGTTGGGAAGCTAAATTAAAATCAGACATATTTATTAATTTTAAAATAGTTGATTTTTTAAAATTGCTTATTCCTATATTAAACACAAAAGAAACAAGTGCATCAAATTGGTTTTGATTAAGATTAACTTTTACAAGATTATTTATAGAATCTTCAAATATTATTAAATCATTTTTTAAAAAATTTAAAGCAGTTTTTTCACTAATACATTCATTAGCCTTTACATTTTTAGTATGTCCGTAACCGATAGTCCAAACATTTGCAGGGCATAAATAAGCTTTTAATTTTAAACCTTCAAACTGTTTTATTAAATCTATTCCATTGCTTGATATTTTCACTATAAAAATCCTCCATACTATCAATACGGTGGTGTGCAGATTTAGTAGATTGTTCAACAACAGCCATTCTTTCAATAAGGTTGTTGTGTTTATCCTGTTTTATTTCAAGACGTTTTATTTGAGCTTCAATAAATTTTATACTGCAAGCTAAACCGCCAATAAAAATACCGGCACTGGAAACATTTATTATAATCAATAAAAGAAGTTCTTCGTTAATTAACATTTCCAGCTCCTAAAATTAATCATCTGAAAAATATCAACACACCAAGACATAATATTTGCTTTAAAGGTATTAGTGCCATTTTTTTTAATAATAAACCTGAAAATCAAAGTAGTTAAACGTCTATATTGCTTTATAGAAATTTGATTAGACAATATTTCATTAATAATAAAAGATTTAAATTCAAGCAAATAATCATGCACCATAGAAGCGGTTAGATAATCATTATCAGTTCTAGAACCTATAATCCGCCAAAAAACTCTTGGTATATCTGCCCCATTCCAAGTATAACCTTCATAAATTTTAAATTTAAAATTTCTACATGTTGTTATTACTTGTACCGTTAAAGGGTTATACAATTTAAACGGATATTTTTTCTTATCATTTTTAACTAATGGAGAATCATCAAAATAAATAACCCTGACTCTTACGTCAGGGTTATTATCAAAAATAACATTTAGAATTTTTTCTTTTTTCATTAATTTACCCCAATAAGATAAGTATAATCTCCGGAATCAAAAAAACTATCGAGCTGCTGTTTTGAGAAACCAAGCATATTTCCAACAGTATCTATATAAGGATTACCTCTATAGAAGTTATTAGCTTTTAACTCTATTTTTAAGGCTTTAATATCCAAGCCTTCGGGTGGATTTAATTTAACAAATTCAACTATATCGTCAAAGTCCATTCCTTTTGCTTTGTATATAGCACGCTCAACATCAGCGGCAGTCAATGATAGCATACTTATACGCAGTCTTTTCGCTTCTTCTTGTTCTTTTTCAAAATCAGGATTTAAAGCAATATCTCCATTGATTATAATATACTTTCCGTATTCAAAATCAGATGGAGCTTCTTTAACATTTTCATAATATTCTGTTAATATACTTTCTTTTTCAGAAGTAATTATATTATCATCAACAATTGTATAAAACATTATGTCAAGCCCCTTCCATTAAATATTTTTTATATTAAAATCTTCAAAGTTTTTTTTTATTCTATAAAACATACACGAATTTATTCGACAAAATTCTCCAGAAGGCAGATCATTAGACAATTTAAGAACATCACCTTTGGATACAGGGAAATTCCATGTAGTTTCAGAAGCTCCAGAAGGATAGTTTCCATCGCTAAAACGACATTTTTGGGCAACAATTATTCCATTAATAGTAGCAGTCATAGTATAATAATTAGAATTTGCCATTTGTCCAATAATTAAATTTATCCAACCCGAAGCAGGAGCTGTGAAAGTTTTCACCTCATTACCTTTAAAAACTCCGCCAATACCAATATTTAAACTTTTTGAATAATCCGGGAAATAATAACTACCATTGTTATCCGAAAATTCTTGTCTATATAATTTTCCGGCATATTCAACTTTAAAATACTTAATATAATTATTACTACCGGAAGCTTTTTCAATCTTTCCAACATAACAAGTTTTTTCGATATTATTTTCTTTTTTTATCCCAAGTTCAGTAATCAAATTAGATTTAGCACTATACCATTTAACAAATTGATAAATATTAACCTGATTGGGTTCAGGCATAAAATCCGTTTCACAATATAACCCGCTATATCCTCTAAATTTTTTATTTTTTTCGTTCATTATGTGAAAGAAGCCGGTTTTTGAAGCCTCTTCATTTAAATCATGAATATTTACATCATCTGTTGTATGAATAATATTATGATAAGAGCCATCATCATTAAGTCCGTTAGGAACTATCATTGTAACGCCGGGAAGACTGAAAATTTTTCTACCAAAAAAACCGAATCCATTAAAGACTTCCGCAATAGTTTTTTTCCAACCTGCATATGCCTTATTATCTTTAAACAAAGTATTTTTATTTTGGTCAGTATTTACCCAAATAGGAGTACCATACATAATAGGAAGCGTAACATTGTACCATGTTAAACCGGAATCAAATGTAAGTTTAAGTTCTTTACCATTATCCCATAAAGAAACCCCATAAAAAGGGATTTGACTTTTATTCGGAATTGTTTCTTGATGAAACACACATTCATTAGATACACACGCTTTAAGACATTTAAGTTCAGGACAATAGAACAAGAGCACGAGTCTGTTAAAATTTGTATCATAAGCCCATAAATCACTATTCCAAGGAGTATCAGAGTCAAGAACTATACTTTCAATGCTTCCGTCTGCTTTAGGTAAGAAAACTTCGCTTCCTTTTTTTAATCTAATTTGACCATAATCACTTTGTATTTCATACTTTATTCTTTTAGGCATTCTTAAAATGCAGTTTGATATATGATTATTGTTAAATGTTTCTTCAAGATTTTTAACAATAAGATTAGCCTGTTGAAGAGCATTTTGTGCATTATCACAAGCTAAATCCGTATCATCAGAATATTTTTTAATTTCTTTTAAATACTCTTTTGATTGACTTTCAAATTCTTCCGCTTTTTTAGCTGATAATTCAGCTTTTTTTTGAGCCTCATTCATATTTTCAATAACTGTATCCGGATTTATATTAATACCTTCATTGACTTTTATGGCTCTATCAAGTTTACGGCTAAGCATTTGAATAATTCTAACTATATAGTCAAAAGTCCATTCTAAAACCTTTAAATTAAGATAAGAAGAGTTTTCGAATTCACTTTCTTGTTTTATTTCAAGATTTAATGTAAGAGATAAAACTTCATTAGACTGTAATATAGAATAAGAAGAATTCTCTAAAGGGAATATGATATAACTTCCATTTTTGTTACCGATTTCATTAATAGAATAATCCACACCCAAAGTGAGATTATTTTTTACACCTGAAGTAGAAATATGGGTGACCACAAGTTCTTCCGGATGTTCTATAAGAAAATCAAAATCAAAAATAGTACTACTGCCATTTCCCGTATAATTATTCACAGGACTTATTGATGATACTGTCATCTTTTTTTATCTCCCTCTTTTTTTCTGTATTATTCTCTTTTAAATTTCTTTCTAATATTAAATCTATGATTTTATTTTTCTTTTCCAAATCAGCTTCTTTTGAAGTTATCTCTTTATATTTAGAAAGTGTATTTATAAAAAGAATTATAGAATCATATAATTTATCCTTGTTTTTTATATTTACTTGTTCAAGTTTATTTAAAATATATTTAAAATCGGAATAAATACATAAAAGATTATTATCTGATTCCTTTTGAAGTTTCTCAAAAAAATCAAAATCAACCGACGATAATAAACATCTAAAATCAGCTAACTGTTTAAATTTAAATTTAATAGGGTTATCAATAAAATCCTTTAATAAATCAATAAATTGTGATTTATCGGTATAAATTAGATTATCTTTGGCAATTTTGTTGATATAATCTTTTTGTGCTTTAACAGTAGATTTTTTTTGGCTCAAATCAATAAATAAAAGAGCTTTTTCGGGTTCATTTTCAGCTAAAGACATAACATTTTCCCAAGATTTAAGAGAAATATCATATTGTTGTCGTTCATCAATTTTCTTTTTTTGTTTTTTTAATAAATCAAGGAAAGAGCGAACAGAAGCTTCCAAATCAACATCATTAATAGCTGCAATCTCTTTATCTATTTCTTCATCTGAAATATTATAAGAACTGATTTCTTTAGTCCAATTAAAAGCAATAATATTTTGCTTTAGCTCGTTAACATAATTATCAAGTTCATTTCGATATTCATCAGTAAGACAATCTTTATATTTTTCAAAATAAATAAAGAATTTAATATCCTTATCATTAAGGAAATCACGAATAATAGAATAATAAAATTTAGCGATAAAACGTGATTTTTGAGCCTGATAAATTTTCTCATTCCATTTTTCACGATTGCGCATAAGTCCAAGAATAGAAATAGCATTTTGAAAGGACATTTTAATAATTTCAGGATTATTTTTATATAATAAAGCTCTGGAAACAGAAGATTCCAAGGCATTGTCATAAACAGAGATTTCCCATTCAAACAATTCTTTTGATTCATAGTCAAGAATTTGTTTTTTTATATTATCAATTTTAAGTTTTTTAATTTGACAAACAGCTTCTTTAGATTGTGGAAGAACTAAATCCATTTTATTAATAATAGAATTGATAAATTTTTCAAGTTCTTCGATACACTCTTTAGATTTATTTTTCACTTCAATTCCCTTCAAAGCAAAAAAACCGTTTTGAGAAAAAAGGACTTCTTTTTCCCAATTATCAATAGTGTTACAAAGTTCAAGAATTTTTATTTTATCAGTATTTTTATCATTTTCAATATTCAAATTATTATCATAATCAAAAGACTGAATTTTATTAACAGCAAAAGAAGAATCTGAATTATTATAATTATACATTTTATTTAATTTTTCCATATAAAACTCCTACCCTAAACCAACCATAGTAGAAACAAACGAATTTACACTTTGAGATAAAATGGAATTTTCTTTATTTTTATAATTTAATTTTGTATTAAAAGTATGAAGTGCCGCATTATTATATTGCTGCATAGCAGAATCCAAATAAGCCTGCGAACGTTTTTCAGAGTCATTAAGGATATCAACTGCATTTAAATCACCTTTAGTTTTTTCATCATCGATGAGAGCAAGAGAAGAAGCGGAAGAAGTTAAAATATTACCTGCAGCAACATTAGTTTTAACAGAAGCCATATTTTGAATAGCTTTTAACCTTTCTTTTCTTGCATTTTCAATACCTTCCTGACGTTCAATAGCAGCATTACGCTCAGAGATTTTTGCTTGTTGAATAATTTGTTGAGACGCAAATAAACCGGCTTTTTTTTCAGCTCTGGCACTTTGGATTTGAAAAGCAGTCCTGGCAACAAGAGATGATGATTGTATAGCTTCAACCACACACATAAATAAATCCTTTCTAGATAGTTTATCTGGATAATTTATAAAAGAACTCAAAATCATTAGGAACAAACAAATTTTTAGGATGAGGATTATCGAAAGAGAAACCAAGTTCAGTCAGCCATTTTTTTGCGCTTAGATTTGATTTATAAATATAGTTATACATAATATCGTATTTTTTTGATGCTTGATTAATTTGTTCTTTAAGATTTTTCATAAGAAGTTTTTTATTAAGATTAATATATTTAGAAGAAATAAGCCAAACACAGGCAACAGACGGACTAATATTAATTATTTGGAACCCGCCCATTGCGATGGGAATAATTGAATTAATTTCATTTTTTCCATATAAAATATTAACTTGAGATTTTTTAATATGGGAAAAAGAAATATTTTTCCAATTTTTACCCCAAAGTGCTTTTAATTCTTCAGCATCTTCCTCACGCAAATTATCAAGAATAAACAGTATATCTTTAAAGTTATCACATAATTTAATCATTAATATCAGCCACCGAAACATCCATAGAAATTGAATTAATAGTCAAAGGAAAAGGATAAAGCTGTTTGATATGGACAACAGCCTCATCAGTATAATTAGAGAAGGCAAAAACATTAATATTACCTGAATGCAAATAATTTGAATCATTAATACTTTTAATACTTCTGGGATTTTCAACAAGCTTGGAATCATTACCGAGCATAAAAAAATCTTCTCTGGATTTATCTACTTGAACACAAATAGAATTAACTATTTTTAAAAGCCCGTGAGTATTTTCACCCTGTAAATTAAGTGTTTCCAATTCAAATTCATAAGGTAATCCGGCTAAAATATTAGAAGCAGGGGAATCAAGAGAAACAGAACCATTAACTACTTTTTTATCACAAATAACACTGTTGTCAGCAAGAATAGTAATTTTTTCACCTTCCAAATGGTTTAAACCGGAAATTTTTTGAATAGGATCACCATTATATTTTAAAGAACAATCAAGGAAAATACCATTTTCAGTTTTATCAACAATTCTTGAAGCCATACGTTCAATAAATCTTTTAGTTTTACCGTTAATTTCACGTTTAACAACAAAATAAGGAACATCTTCAAAATTTTCTCTCACGACAGCAACAGCTTCAAATTTTCCTTTAGTATCATGCTGATGCCAGCCCGATACTTCCTGTTTTTTGTTATAAGTTAAAGCATTTAAAGTACCATCAGACATAACACACCATAAGATACGGTATGGTTCTTTGGAATAAGCCATATCAACAACTTGTTTACCCTCAAACAAATGATTAGCGAAAATAGAAAGTTCCTCACCATCATAACTGTTAGACATATAAGTGTAGCCAAGGTCTCTAATAACGGAACCTCCTGATTGAACAAATAAAATCATATTACCCGAAACAACCGGAGCAACATGAGAACATCCGTAAAAACTTTGAGGAGAAGCAACTAAAGAAGAAGAAGCTGAAAAAGCACCATCAGAACCGTTTAACTTCCACTCACCTCCTGAGGTTAGTAATATTAAATCATTCATAGCAATAATATGTCTGATTTCATTAACTTCACGCTCTGACAGAGTAATATTAATAGAATCAGAAGCAGCCAAGGGTCTTGAAATATTAAAGTTATTATTAGTAGCGGTCTGAGAAGCAACTAATTGCTGCGGGCTGTTTTTTAGGCAAGCAAAAACTTTTCGCTGTTGAAAATAATTAACGCAGGCAGGATTATTATTTTTTTCAAAGGGATTGGTAAAAACAGGAGCAGTTGATGTTAAATCAGGTTCAATTTTATCATCTTTAAAAGTTGTGGAAGAAGTAGTACCGACGTAAGCAAAAATACCGTTGACACTTCGATAAATATTATATTCAACAGCACCTTGAACAGCAGAAAAATTAATAGTAATAAATTCGGTAGTACCCCAGTTTGATTCTATTTCACCAACAACACTAACTTCATTGGAACGGTTACTTTCTTCGTAAGAATCTGCTTTAACAGCAGTAACAACATATTTATAAGTATTAGGATGTTCATTTCCACCCGTCCAACTGGCAGTAACATTTTCAGGTGGCAAAATTTGAGGTTTAAAATCAATACCGGTTAAACTCCAATTATAATGAGATAATCTGGATAACTCATAAGGCTGATAATTGTTATGACATAAAGTTAATACATCTGCATTTTGAGCATATTTGATGTTAAATAAGTCTTTAGAAAGATAGGGAGTAGTGATTTCAACAGGTTTTAAAGTTTCAGGCGTTAGTATTTGACCTGCATCTTTAATAAATCTGGCATATTTATTACCGAGTTCTATAATATAAGTTTGTTCCGTATTAAAAGAGAATGGAATTAATCTTACGGGAGAAGAAGAGTCTTTAACTTCACAAACGAGTTCCAGACCTGATCGATTACTAACACAACCTTCCGCACGAACAAAACCGTTTTTAAGAATTTTCAAACCGACTTCGTATTTAGCTAAATCATTTCTGGCATAAAGAGAAGGACTTAGGACACCTCCCGTAAAAGATTTTTGAGTATATCTAACCATAAATATCCAATCTATCTGGCATCCAGCCAGCTGCAACTGTCCATATTTTTAATATAACCTTCAGAAGCATTTAATGCTTTTGCTTTAGCCAAAATACTGGTATAAATGTTCAAACAATCACTTTGAATACTTCTGTTGCCGGTAATAGAAGGAGCGGATAAAAAAGCGAGATACCAGCAAAGCGCCATCACAAATTCAGTAGAAAAGAACACTTCATTATCAATAAGTCTTGTATATCTTAAGACACAAGGAGTAATATTTGTATTAATAACTTTTTGCCCTGTAGAATTTGCAGCAACTTCAAACTCTACAATATTATCATCCGCATAAGGAATTATTTCTCTTGAAAATACACAATCATTAGGATAATCATATTCATAAAGGAATTTAGGATTTTGCGGGATATTACCGGTTAAAGTAAGCTCTTTATAAGAATTAGCAAAATTCCAATCAAAATCTTTAAGAACTTGTTCTTTAGCAGAATCATAATATTCATTAAGAATAACAGTATTTTTATCATTTTGATTAGCATTTTGAATACTAACACTGACTCTTAGATTTTTAAGAGTGATATTAAAAATTTTTGCTTTAGTATAGTTCATGACAGCTCCCTAAATTAGTAAAGAAAAGATATCCGGCATTCAAATTGATAAAGGGAAGAGCCGGATATCAAAGTATGTAACAAATAGAGGAATTAAATGTTATGAAAACTCTGCTGATTTGAATCAACAATACCTGCAAGTATACTACCTTTAGTCGGAGCCAAATCACCCGATTTAGAAAGAGTATAATACAATCTCATAAACCCAAGATTACCTTTAGGCAGGAATTTAATATTAGAAACAATTCCTGCCTTTAAATTATCAGCTGTTATAGTTTCATCAATCAAATCAACAGGTAAAGAAAATTCCTCTTCTTTACTTGTTTGAACAGAAATTTTTAAACTTGTTAAATTATCAAAATCCTCCGTAATCTGAATAAATAATTCAACGGGAGTACCAAAAGCAAGTTCTCTGTCACCGAAATATAAAACATTTTCTGATGCACCGTCTTCTAAAATCTTTTGATTATCGGAAAATATATTTTGTTCATCTAAAATCATCTTTATCTCCAATCTATAATTAAGATACTTTTTCTTCATTGCATAAAATTTGTTCACATTCACGAATCGGAATATTTTTATAATGAAGAATATTTTCATTTAAATATTCTTTAATAGTGAAGTTAACATTAGTTTTAGCTTTTAATTGAGCTTCAAAATACATTAGAACTGAAGAATTGCAATAAATGAAAGTTTTACCTGTTTTAGCAAATCTTCTGATTTTGTAATAAGCTTTATTTAAGAGGTCTTCAATATTAACGGCGCCGTCACCTGCGAGATTAGAAAGACTAATATTAGCAATACGGCAAGTAGAACGCCAATCTCTAACAGATAAACCGACATCCATTTTATAATGATCCTGATAAACTTTTCTTTTACCGCCATCAGAAGTTTCAGTTAAAATACCGTCATCTTTGTGTTGAACACCAGCCATAGAGCCTGTCGGGTAAAGTAAAGAAGTATGTAAATCACCCCAAGTAACAAACCATATTGAAGTATTATCTGTACCAGTCCCGCCGGCATCTATAATATTAGAGCCGATTTTCTTAGTATCTTTGGAAATTTTAGAATAACGAACGGAAAGCCCGTCAAAAGCAGCAGCATTTTCTTTAATACTGCCGTAGAAAATAGTTTCCTGCAATTTTTGATTCATAGCCTCTATAAAAGCAGAAGATTCAGACAACCTGAATAATTTTGGATTTTCACATTTATCAACCAAATCAACATCAATAATAGAATAAGTTTCAAGCATTCCTGTAACGTCTTTAACTTGTTCAGTAGTAGATTTAGAAGTAGGGACATAGCCGTATAATTTTCTAAATACAGCAGAAGGCAAACCTGTTCTGATAGTAGTAATATGACTGGAACCATCATTACATTGAAGAGCATTAGCATCTTGAAGTACTTCATTTGTTTCAGTCATCATTTCAATAATTTCGGCAGCGATTTTTCCGTTTTCGGTTCTTTTAAATCTGTCAGCCAAAGTTAAATAATTAGCACCTAAAGTAGCCATTTTTCATTTCCTTTCTAGATTTATGTTTAGTTTACATTGTAGGGAAAAGAATATCTTCCCTGTTTTCTTTAACAGCCGCAGGAGAATTAACGCCATAAATCGAATCATTAGCCATTTTTTTGCCGATGTTATAGAACATTTTAACGAATTTAGGATGACAATTAAGACCGGTATCAGCCAAAATTTTTCTAATTTCGTCATCAGCGAATTCGGTATAAGCGAGATTTGCGGAATTAATTACTTTTGAAAGATTAACACCGCCTATTTCACTGTCTGAAGCGAGCATTTGCTTATATTTATTAATTTTTTGTCTGTTTTGTTCAGCTAAAGCATTAGAGTAATTAGAACCCATTAACTTAGTAAGCTTCACAGCCATAGACATAAGCTCATTTGCCCCTTTTTGAGACAGATTATATTTTCCGGCAAGTTCGTTAAACTCGTTAAGTAATTCTTGGTTATAACAATAATTTTCAGGAAGTTCGACACCTGAATAATCATAAGTTTCAGGTTTACCAAAATAGCTTTCGCCATCAGAAGCAGAAGCTTCAGTGTTGTTTAGAGAGGCACTTTCGCCCAAAGCTAAAGGAGCTGACGGCTCTTGTACAAATTGTTCTTCAAAATTCATTTTTTTCCCTTTCTTATACTAACCCTAACCTTGACATCAAGTCAGACCCATATGAATCTGTACCTGCAATATTTTTAATAATTTCAGAACCTTCTTTAATCTGTTCCATAGCTTGTTTTTGAGATTCAGCTTGTTCTTGCTGTTTTTTAATTTTTTCAACCTCATCTGTTGATACAATTTGTTCGGGAGAAATATTTGCAAAATCAGCATAATCATCAACAATTTTATTAGCATTAAGCTTCATTTTTAAAGAAGGATCCAAAGTTTGAGCAAGATTAATAGTAAATGTCGTAAATCTTTCCATAGCGGATATTTTAACAGCCTTTTGAGCCTGAGCAAGGGTTGAAACAAACTCTATATCAATATTAGCCCCCATAATTTCCACAGGCGGTTGAGGAATAACATTTAATTTGATACACTCAGCAAAAACCCAAGACATAATTTGATTAAGTCCGTTATGAATCTGTTCTAACAGAGGAGATAATAAAACCATTTTTTCTTCTTTAAGTTCATTAACCTCAGTAGCAGTACGTGAGCGTTCAGAAGTATTTAGAATCATAGCAAATAAATCATTATAAAAAATTTCTTTAATAGATTCTTTTAATTTTTCAATAATAGAATCAACTTCAAGAACTCTTGGATTAACTTCATAAATAGGAGATAAGCCTCTGCCGTTTTCATCTTCCTCAATAAAGGCAGCAGGTGCGTCAATCATCTTTTTATTTTTAAGACTAGCAGGACCTTTATATGTAGGACTAATCATTTTTTTAACGGCTTTACCTTCATCTAAAACCATACTCATAAGTTGTTTAACATCAGGAAGAGCATTAACCCCCGGGCATTCAGAGGGATAAACATCCTCCCCGTTGACTTCAGATTCAAAAACAGCATAAGGGAATTTATCAAACCCGCTTTTTGATAAAAATTTCTCCTCACCGGAAGTGCATTCATAATAAACGGAAATAAATTGTTTATCTTTAGCCCAGACAGAATCAGGCTTATAATTTCTATTAGGTTCAACAAAATGAACAACTTCAAATAAATCTTCATAACGATTTGAATGAATAGCATTTAAAACTTCTTTAGAGACATTTTGTTCACCAAACTGTTCATATAAATTACGTGCAGTTTCCATATAAACACGGCAAATAGTATCAACTTCACCTTTTTGATTTTTTGCAATTCTATAAGAGCCTATAGGAAGAAGTGAACAGTGGAGAACCGAATCTTCATCATGCAAAAGAGCGAGAACGGATATTCCAAAGACACCTATTTGTTTATAAACAGAAGGAAGAATTCTATATAGATTAGAAGAATTAAAAATATCTCTAAAAATATTTTCTACCTGGCTTGACCAGGTTTTAACGTCAAATCCACACTCCTGTCCATAATTTCTAATTCTCACTTTAAACCAGTTAGTAGCAGGACTGGTAGCCCCCGACATCATACCTGAAGAAAAATTACGGACAGCAAGGAGCGGAGTAGAATCTTTAATTTTTTTATTTTTAGCAGGCTGTTTATTAACATTTCTGGCAAGAAATCTTACGGAACGAGGCAGAAAATAATCAGCAAGTTCCTGCCAGTCCTGTTTAAAAGAATTATAAGCGATATCCAGCTCATTCCTTCTCATATTAAAGTATTTTTTAGAATATTTAGTTTCTTCCATTTTATTCTCCCAAAAGTTTTTTCTTGGAAGAAAGCACTTCATCTTCAACTCCGTTATTAGACGTTTTAATATTTTCGGATATAATTCCTTTTACTCCTGATCTGTTAGCAGCAGTAGACTTTTGAACCGAAGCATCAGCTTGAGTTGCTGTTTTAATATCTTCAACAGGCGCAGGTGCTTGAATCTTAGGTGTTGAACACATTAGAATTTCCTTTCTTTTTTAACACTATAAATAGGACTGCTATTGCAGTCCTTAATTAAATTACTGTTTTATACAAAATTTATATTTATGAAATTATGTAATGATATAAAAATAATGAAATAACGAACACAAAAATTGTTTCCAAATAATAAAATTTAATAATTTTTTTCTTAATTTCTAATGTATAATCCCTAATTAATTTAAAATAATTAAAAATTAATAATGAAGCTAAATTTTCTATGGCAACAGCAAAAATGGTATATATAAATATCAAAATTATATCAATAATATAGTCTGTACGAGAAAGAGAAATATTCATAAAATTAGTATCTCTAATTAAGTCTTTAGGCAAAATAAAATTCATTAATATAAAAATAAAAAACCCGAAATAAAAAAGCCAGCAAAATATTTTAATTAAAGAAAACAGAAGAATTTTAAATTTTGGAGTTTTAACTTTATTTTTAATCTTTCTAAATAACATAAAAGAAAGAATAGAAAATGAATTAGAAATAGAAATAAAAAACGAAATGAGAAATAGTGCAAAAGCAGGGTCTTGATTTTTTTGATATAGAATAATAACTATAATTGCATCTATTATAAATATACAAGGCAAAAGATAATTATTTTTTTCTTCAAGATAATAAATCAATCTGGTTGAAAAAAGTGTTTGATAAGTAAGTAAATTTTTAAACAGTACTGAAAACATAAAAGCTAATAAAAGAGCAGAAGAAGCCTCTAAGTTACCAAAGGAAGCATTACCAACCAGTAAAAACGATATAAAACACACAACAAAATAAATTCCGATATTAGCGAAAATAAATCTGAAAATATGTACGTCTTTACCGTTTTTTGTATTCATCTTAAATACCTTTCCGTTGTTTCTCTGTCTATTTTAACAGAATAAATCATAAAATAAGGAATTAAAATTCCGTTATCCTGATTTTCTTTTCCCGCCCATACAAAAGGGTTACTTGAATATTTATTAAAATCGTAAGTATCAATAATATAAAAAACTATTTCATTTTCACCGGTTAAATACATATCAATGATATCAGCTTTACCTATGGCATTATGAAAGTTATTATCAGTAAATTGAATACTGTCTTTATTAATAAAACCGTAGTTTTTCAAATATTCTTTATTTCTTTTGACAAACAATTTAACATCGGTATTAAGAGCAATACGTTTAGATGTATAAGAATCATTATCAAAATAAATACCTTTAATATTTAGGTATTGAGGACCGAGTTGTTTTAGAATTTTATTTTTAACGTGTTCTCTAAGGAAAGGAGAAACTTCCTTATAAGAGTTATAAATAGTATGCTGCCTAGCATAAGGAGTATCAAGATAATGATCGGCCAGTGCCATATAAAGATTTTCATCGGTTTCATATCCGCCTAATAATCTTGCCCCATATCTTCCTAGAGATTCATAATCATTTTTTATAATATTTCTGGATTTATCATAAATTCGGACTTTTAAATTATCCCACATTTTTGTAGAAAGTGTTTTTTTAGCGGGGACTTCAATTTTATCTATATTAGATGGTTTAGTATTAATATAATTAACAGGTTTATTTTTATCAGGTTGAATTTTTTGATTATTTTGTATTTTTCTATCATCAAAGACAGTTTTTCTTTTAGGCAAAGGTTTATTATAATTAATATTTTGTAAGAATTCATCAGGCATAACAGAGAAGTCGAGTTCTTCCTCAAAAGAATCAACAGGATAATTAAAAAGAGTTTCAGCTCTTTTTTTCAAGTCAACCTTAGAGACATTACCATATAGAGTATATTGTCCGTCATTATTTTTTTTGCGGAAGTTCATAATAAACCTTTCTATATATATATTAAACCATAGTAAGAAAAATATACTAACATATTTTCCAATTTAATTTACAAAATTTACAATTAAAATAAAATGCAGGAATTAAGAATAAGGATCAAAATTGGCATCTAATATAACGGCATCATCATGTTCATCAATAAGGTAGGAATAATAATTAATGGCATAAATACCCATCATTAAACTGTCGGCGAAATCAGGACTTTCACCCTGTTCTAATTTCATATCTTTTTTAGATTGAATAACAATTTGTCCGTTTGGTTTATAGGTTTTTTTAATATATTCAAGCTGAGAGATAGTTAAATCAGAAGATATCTTGAGCCATTCATTGTCAATAAAATCTTTAAGAGTAAGATAACCGTCAGCACGTCTGTTAAGTGCATTAGGGCGATTACTTGAGGCAGCACCGTTAAATTTAATTGTATTAGATATAGCATTTTTTATACTTACATAAATGGAATAACCGAGTCCGTCGGCATCAAGGATGAGTAATTGAGGTTTCCAAGCAGAATAAAGATTAATAATTTTACCCTTAGTAATATCCGTATCAGGCTCAGACCAATGAACTTGTTCTTCAAGCGACCATTGATTGGTACTTTTTGATTCAATAAGACTTGCGACACATAAATCACCGCCATTACCGGCTAAGTCTACGGACATACAGCGGATTTTTCTATAAATTTCTTTTTTAAAGATTAAATTTCTGGCATTATCCAGTTTAATGGAAGAGAACAGAAAGTCATTACCAGATTCAAGCGGATTACCTTCCCAGATATATTCATAATCCAACATATTGCGTTCTTTACATCTTATTGCTTCTTTAATTAATTTATCCGGACAATGTTTATTATCATAATAATTTATTTTAATATGAAGACAATCATCACGTGAAATGAACTCTGAATATACGGGATCATTACGGAAAAGCCTGTTCATTGTAAAAATAACAATGGAATTTTTTTTCCTAATAGTAGGTATAATAACATCGAGGGTAGATTTAGTAATAGCTTGAGCCTCGTCAATCCAAAGTATATCAATACCTTCGAGTCCTTTAATATTAACTCTGCCTTGTTCACGAAAACCTTTAAATATGATACTGGAAGCAGTAGAATTATGTAAAATTTTATTAGATTTAACAGTAAAATTCAAATTATAATCAGAAATTATGTCGCAAAAAATTTTGTGAACACTGTCAGAGATAGCGGATTGAGTTTCTCTTCCGCAACATACCCGTACTTTACGCTGTTCAGCGAGCCAGAGAATTATTCTTGCAATACTTTGAGACTTGCCACCACCCCTTCCTCCTTCAATAAGAAAATAGTTATAATCATTAATACCAGTTATAACGGGTATCAATTTATCGGGAATATCTAAAATTTCAGGTAATTCTATCATCATTATTTTCCGTGTTAACAACTTCGCCTGTGTGAATATCCAGTAATTTGCCTTCAATAAAAACACTACCCATAACATTAACGTTATTTGAGGCAGGGTCTTTATCCGTATAAAGTCCGCAGAGCTTTCCTTTCAATTCTTCCGCTTTAAGGAAAGCAGAAATATCCGGATTAGCTTCATCATCCTTACCTTTTCTTGTAAGTGCAAGATGTTGAACCGTTTCGAGATTTTCAAAAGATTTTGATTTAGAATATTTAAAATCATCATTAGAATTTTTTTTAGTTTTTTTCATAAATAAATCCAATTAATTAATAATTTTAACCAGTTTTTTTTCGCCGTTAAAATCGACGGAATATTGAAATATTTTTCCGCTTTTATTTTGTTTATTAACGCCGTAGACAAATCCGGCTCTTTCTCTTGTACCGAATTTGAGTTTAAATTCTCTCCATTTACCTTCTTGAAGGTCTTGAATAAACTTTGCGGTTTTCTTTCGTTTAGGTCTATAAGTTTCATATTTTTGCGTTTTAATATTAAACTGGGTCAAAACAGCAACTAAAACTCCGCAAACAGGGCATAGCAAAATTTCAAGTTTTCTGTCTCTGTATTCAAACGTAGGGGACAAAAAAACAGTTTTAAGAGGGCTGTGATAGCCCCCGCAGCAATAAATCATTACAATACACTCCCTCTGACTTAACGAATCCAGTCACCCTTTCGAAAACAACTTCTACTAAAGTCTTAATCCAAATCTTATTTACATAATAACACATGTTTTTTATTTTTATTACATATTTTAGATGTATTGTTACATTTATTTACATTATCTACTATTTTTATGTAATTTATTAACAAATAATTTACCTATGATAGGGTTCGTTAGAATTAATTTTAAATGCTCTGTATATTTGTTCTGTTAGAATAAGTCTCATTAATTGATGAGTAAATGTCATCTTAGAAAAACTCAATTTAAAATGAGCTATATCAGAAATACTTTTACAAATGCCATTAGCGCCGCCAATAATAAATAATAAATCATTTACTCCCTCATTTTCAATTTCTTTAATTTTGATGGCAAATTCTTCAGAAGAAAGCATTTTAGCATTTATTTCAAGAGTTATTATATAGGAATTATTTTTTATATAATGTAAAATTTTTTCAGCTTCAATTTTTTTATAATGTTCCGAAAGGTTATCATTCAAAATAAGTTCTGCAGGAATTTCAATAAAAGAGAAATTACAATAATTCGACAATCTTTTTTCATACTCTTTTATTGCATCCTTTAAATACTGTTCTTTTAACTTTCCGACTGCAATAATTTTAATATTCATAAATAAATTATAAAAAAATAGATTGAGTTAAGTAAACAGTTTTTTACGTTTTGTTCAAAAGAAAATAAATTTAAGTTAAAATCAAGATATAGAGAAGAGAAAAATAAGCGGAGAAGAAAATGTATAATGTAGCCATAATAGGCGGGGGACCTGCCGGAATATTTGCGGCACTTGAGATAATGAAACTAAAACCCGATTGGAAAGTTATTTTAGTTGAAAAAGGTGTACGAATAGAAGAAAGAAAATGCCTTTTAAGAGAAGGTTACGCAAAATGTCCGACGTGTAAAAAGTGCGGGCTATTATGCGGCTGGGGCGGAGCAGGCGCATTTTCAGACGGCAAACTGACGCTTACTCCCGATGTCGGAGGACACTTGTTAGATTATATGTCACGAAAAAAAGTAGAAGAATTAGTAAAATATACTGATGATACCTACTTAAAGTTTGGCGCAACAGATGAAGTATTTGGGCTTGATAAAGAAGCATTTGCAGATATTGAAAGAGCGGCTACTCTTGCAGAATTAAAACTTGTTCACTCTCCCGTAAGACATCTCGGTACAGAAAGAAGTTTAAATGTATTAAAAAACATGCAGGACTATCTTGACAAAAGAATTACAATACTATATGACACAATAGCCGATAAATTAATAGTAGAAAATTCACAGGTTAAAGGGTTTATAACACAAGACAATCAAAAAATAGAAGCGGAATATATTATAATAGCCCCCGGACGAGAGGGTGCAGATTGGCTTACGCATGAATTTGCGAAAAATAAAATAGGCATGGTTAATAATGCAGTTGACGTAGGTGTAAGGGTAGAGCTTCCCGCCCCAGTTTTTGAACCTATAACAAATAAGCTATATGAATCAAAACTCATATATCATTCACCCACATTTGGTGATGAAGTAAGAACATTTTGTATGAATCCGTACGGTGAAGTTGTTACGGAAAATTATTCTGGTATATCAACTGTAAACGGACACAGTTATGCAAATTACAGAACAGCAAATACGAATTTTGCACTTCTTGTATCAGAAAAATTTACTGAACCGTTTAAAGAGCCTATAGCTTATGGTCAGCACGTGGCAAGACTTGCGAATATGCTGGCAGGCGGAGTTTTAGTTCAACGTTTCGGCGACCTGTTAGACGGCAGACGTTCAACTCCCGACAGAATAAAGAGCAGTATAATTACCCCGACACTTGCTTGCGCAACACCCGGAGACTTAAGTTTAGTATTACCGTACAGACAAATGACGGCAATTATTGAAATGTTATATGCCTTAGATAAAATAGCTCCCGGTACTGCCTCAAGATACACACTGCTTTACGGAATTGAAGTCAAATTTTATTCAGGCAGAGTTAAACTCACTAACGAGCTTGAAACAGAAGGTGTAAAAAACTTGTATGCAATAGGTGACGGAGCAGGCGTAACAAGAGGATTAATACAAGCTTCAGCTTCAGGCGTTCATGCAGCAAGAGTTATATGTTCTAAATAGATAGAGAAAAGAGGCATTAATGACAAAAAGAACTTGTTTATATAATGAACACATTAAATTAAACGCAAAAATGGTAGATTTTGCAGGTTGGGAAATGCCCGTACAATATACGAGTATTATAGAAGAACATAATAATGTCAGAAAAAATGCAGGATTATTTGATGTTTCACACATGGGAGAAATATTTATTTCAGGGAAAGATGTATTAGATTTTTTGCAGACTCTTTTTCCTCAGGACATATCCGGGTTAGAACTTAATAAAGCCAGATATTGCCAATTTACAAATACAAAAGGAGGTATTGTCGATGATCTTTTTGTATACAAACTAGAAGAAAACTACTATCTTCTTGTAGTAAATGCTTCAAGGCTTGATGATGATTATAATTGGCTAAAAAAGAATAAGTCCGATTTTGATGTAATAATAGATAATAAGTCGGATATATACTCTATGATAGCCCTGCAAGGTCCAAAGGCAGCTGATATACTTGATAGTATAGGAGTAAAAAAAGAGAATCAACCAAGGACAATGTATATTAAAGAATATAATTTAGCAGGAGAAAAAGCATATATTTCAAGAACCGGCTATACGGGAGAAGACGGATTTGAAATCATTATAAGAAATGAAAAAGTATGTGAGTTATGGAATTTATTGCTGGAGAAAGGAAAGCAATACAAAATACTGCCAATAGGACTTGGAGCAAGAGATACATTAAGACTGGAAGCAGCTATGAGTCTATACGGAAATGAATTAAACGAAACTACATCCCCAATAGAAGCAAGCCTTCTTTGGTCAATAGATAAAAACAAAAAAGAAAATTATATAGGTAAAGACATAATCCAAAATCAGCTTGAACACGGAGTAAAACGGAAATTAATTGCATTCAAAATGCTTGATAGAGCCATAGCTCGTCATGAATATGACATATATTCCAAAAATGAGAAAGCAGGCTATGTAACAAGCGGAGGATTCGCTCCGTTTTTGGGTGCTAATATAGGATTAGGCTATGTAGATACCGACAAAAATTTAAAAATTGATGATACAATTCAAGTAATGGTAAGAAACAAATTGTACAACGCCCAAATAACCACAAAGAATTTTATAAAAAAGCATAACAGAGGTAATTAAGGAGAAAAAAATGGTTGCAAGAGAGAGTATATTTTGCAGTAAATCACATGAATATGTTTATGAAAAAGATGGTGCATATTATATAGGATTGACCGATTTTGCGATAGAACAGTTGGGAGACATTGTATTTGTAGAGCTTCCTGAGATAGGTTCACATTACGGCAAAGGAGAAATATTTGGTACTGTTGAATCAGTAAAAGCAGCTTCTGAATTATATATGCCGATTTCAGGAAAAATATTGGAAATAAATGAACAATTAATAGATAAACCTGAACTTTTAAATGAAAAAGAGTTTGATGAAATATGGTTATTAAAAGTTTCCTCCGAATATTACAATGTCGACTGTAACGACCTGATGGATTATAATACATATAAAAAAGAAGTTGAGTAAAAATGAATAATTACAAAGCAAATCCTGATAATACAGTAAAAGAAATGCTGGAAGCAATAGGTGAAAAAGGTATTGACGGTTTATATTCAATGATAGATTCTAAAGCTATAATGCCAAAGCTTAATTTGCCTGATGCAAAAAGTGAACTTGAAGTACAAAAGCAGATAAAATCAATTGCGAAGGAGAATAAGACGGAATACTCTTATTTTATAGGAGCAGGTGCGTATAAAAGATTTATACCCGCAGCCATTTCAAGTATTTCTTCCCGATTTGAATTTAATACAGCTTATACGCCATATCAGCCTGAGATTTCTCAAGGTACACTGCAGGTTATATATGAATTTCAATCAATGATATGTGATTTAACAGGGATGGATGTTTGTAATGCTTCAGTTTATGACGCAGGGAATGCCTGTGCAGAAGCAATGCTTATGGCATCAAGAATATCAGGGAAGAGTAAAATTCTTGTTTCAACAGGATTAAATCCCGAATATCTAAAAGTTGTAAAAACCTATGCTCATGCCGGCAATATTACTGTAGAAGAAGTCAAAACCAAAGAATTTAAAACTGATTTAAATGAATTAAAAGATAAATTAGAATCAGGAGAATATGCAGGATTAATAATTCAGAACCCAAATTTTTACGGGACCATTGAAGATATTGATAAATTAAAAGAAATAAACAGACACCAAAAAACAATGTTAATAGTATGCTCAGAGCCTATAAGTTTAAGCGTATTAAAAAAGCCGATTGAATATGGTGCTGATATAGTTATAGGTGATGTTCAATCTTTAGGTAATACAATATCATTTGGAGGCCCCTATGCGGGATTTATTGCCACATTAGATAAATATAAAAGGCAAATGCCCGGGAGAATAGTCGGCAGAACACTCGATTCTGATGGGAAACAAGCATTTACTCTAACCCTTCAAGCTCGAGAACAGCATATAAGAAGAGAAAAAGCTACAAGTAACATTTGTTCCAACCAAGGGCTTTGCGTATTAAATGCGGTTATATATCTTGCATTAATGGGTAAAAAAGGTATTAGTCAAGCAGCATATTTAAGTGCTAAAAATGCAAAAGAGTTATCTGAAGGATTAGTACAAAAAGGCTTCAAAGTATTGAATAAAGACTTTTTCAACGAATTTGTCCTTGAAGTCAATAATGCTGATAGTTTTATTAATAATTTAAAACAACATAAAATTCTTGCAGGATATAAGATTAATAATAACCAGATACTTGTTTGTACAACTGAAGTAAATAACGAGGAAGAAATACAAAATTATATTAAATTTGTATAATAAGTTAAGGAAAGAAGATGGAATACATAAAAAAACACTCAAAACTATTATTATCATTATTTTTATTAATAACATGTTTTTTTATATATTTTATAAATCTTGGAGAATATCCTCTTTTAGATACAAAAGAAACAATGTATGTATCAATAGCAAGGGACATGTTAAATAATAATAATTGGATTGAACCAAAATTAAACGGAATGAATTATTATGATTATCCACCGTTTTTATTTTGGATAATGAGTTTTTCATTTATAATCTTCGGAAAGATAAGTACATTTATAGCAAGAATACCAACATTTATTTTTTTAGCGGTAGGCGTTATATTTTTATTCTTAACTGTTTCAAAAATACTTACAAAGGCATACGCATTAATAATTACATTAATATTAATAAGCTGTTTTGGATTTTTAGTAGCAGGAAAATTATCAACAGTAAGTATGATATATACAATTGTATCAATGTCTGCAATTTTAAATGCCTACTTGCTTATATTGTCAAATTCAAAAGAGAAACAAAGCAGATTATGGCTAAATATATATGTATTAACTTCCATTTCAATACTAACAGGCGGATTATTCGGAATAATTCCATATATATCGGCATTAATAATGTTTATATTTGCAGGAAAACAAAAAGAAATATTAAAACCAAAAAACATTTTTCCCGGATTTATAATAGCATTTATAATTACAGTTCCTTGGTTTTTGATAATTTTTAATAAATACGGCATAACATATTTAAAAGAGCTTATATATGTATATGATTTTTCAAAATACAACGGAATAAAAGAATCTTTAAAAATACTCAGTATGATGTTTCTAGGGTTTATGCCATGGACATTTTCATTTTTATGGATATTTGCTTCAAAATTCAAAGATATAATAAATTCGGTTATATCATATTTTAAAGATAATTCACAGGATAAACTGCATCAAAAATGGATAAAACTGGGGAAGGTAGAAAAATTTTTATCGTTAAATTCAATATTATTCGGAATAATATTTATATTCAGTGTTTTATACGGATACAAATATAATTGTTTAATATTATTATTAATGTTTCCGGCAGCATGTATAACGGGATATTACTGGTATGAATATATGTTTAGAAATGAACATGATAAAAGTATATTTTTTGCAACGATGATTCCGAATCTTTTATTTATAATATGTTCACTTTTGTGTATATTTGGATATAATTTTATAAATACATTAACAGTAAATGGATTTCAATATTTAATAATACCGCTAATAATAATATTTTTTATTATCCCATTATTTGGCATTTTCTCTATAATTTTAAAAGGAAGAAAGGCAGTTTTTATATCAGATTTAATATTAATGATGAGTCTTGCATATATACTTACCCCTTCAATATTTAATTTTATAACAGTAAATACAGGAGAAGCTGATTTAATAAATTTTGCAAGAAAAGCAAATGAAAATAAATTAAAATTATATACATTTATGAAAGAGAAAAAGTATAGTCTTGTATACTACTATGATAACGAAGTCGAATTTCATGATAATAAAGATTATGAATGGTTAAACAGTTTGTTAATTAATAATAAAAAAGATTATGTAATAACAGAAATAAAAGAATTATCAGAGATAGAAACAAAAGGAATAAAATATTTATTAATAGATTCAGGAAACAGATATTGTATAATAAAGCATCTTCCATCATCTCTGGAAAAACAAATAAAACAAGAAGGAGAGCCGGAAATAATTGGATATTAAAAATATAACAAAAAAGATATTAATAAAAATAATAAATATATATCAATATTTTTCAAGATTAACTCCTCCCGTATGCAGATTTTATCCGACGTGTTCAGAATATATGAAACAGGCGATAATAAAATATGGGATAATAAAAGGCGGATATCTTGGAATAAAAAGGATATTAAAATGTCATCCGTTTCACCCCGGAGGCTATGATCCCGTTCCTTAACTTGTAACAAAAGATAACAAAGCAAAAAAATAAGACAATTTTTTGTATGTTTATTTTTAATTATACAAGTAAGGAAAGTATATGCAAAAAATAAAAACATACAAAATAATCAAAGCAAATACACCTATAGTAGACTTTATGAATTTAGTATGGGGGCTATAGTTTGTTATGTCAATAAATATCGGCTCTCAATTAATATCAAAACTAGGTTCTCCAAATTCAAAGATACCGTTAGCAGCAAAAGATATATTTAATACTGCCGGATATACTTATTTTTCATACAATGCAGGAGGCAGTATAGAAGGAAAAGACAGGTTAGTTGATGAAGTCGGAACAGGACTAATATGGTTATTCGGCATTCCTATATATAAAAAATTAATTGATTCAACAATATATAAATTATTCAAAATAAGTCCTGAAATTGATTTCAGAGTTATAAAAGATAATGACTATGTAAAATCGGCAATAGAAAATGCTCCGACAGAACAAATAGTAAAAGAGCTGAAACAAGCGGTAAAAAATTCCAAGACGACAAAATCACTTGCCATACTAAAGTTTGCATTATCATTATTGTTGACAATGCTGTCATATAAGGCTTTAACCACTTTTAAACAGAAAATGACCAAAAAAAATATAGAAAAAGAATTTATAGAAAATAAGCAAAAAAATTACAGAAATCAAAAAATAAGCCCTTTATTTGAAGATATAGCAAGATTTAATGATAAAAATTCGAAAGGAATATCGTTTGGTTCAAACGGAATAATAAGTATAGCAGAAGACTTTATGATAAACCCCGTAAAAAACATGGTAATTCTTGATGCCGGAATATCAGTATCCAGAATAAAATCAGCAAGAACAAAAGGTGAAGCTATAGAGTACGGAATCAAAGAAGGTTCTTTTCTATTTTTTGTATATGGAGCAGGAAAACTTATTTCAAATGTAATAGACAAATTATCAGAAAAATTTTTGAATATTCCTATAAAACTTGATGCAAAATTTTTATCATCACAAACAGCAGAAAAATTATTAACTCAAACAGAACTGCAAGAGAATACTCAAGCTTTTGCAAAAATGATTAAAAATTGTACAACTACTAAAGAAATATATGATTTTATATTTGAAAATCAAAATAATATTGTAGTACAAGCAGCAAAAGAATCAGGAATTATAGCTACAATAAAAGATGACTTAGGTAAACAAAAAATAGATACAAGAAAATATATAGATATAAAAGAAATAAAAAAACTTGCAGAAAATCTTGAAACATTCATAGAAAAATCAAAAGATAAAGATATTTTTCAATATTTAAAGAAAGTGAAGAATTTAAAAGTAGCTTCAACAATATTAAATGTAGCAGTGTGTTGTATTTTTCTTGGAATTATTGTGCCAAAAGCAATGTATGAATATAGAAAAAAGCATCAGGACGGTAAAAATGATTTTCATGTAAAAACACAATATGAAAAAGAACTTGCAAAAAAATACGATTAACAATAATTTAATAAAGTTTGAGCATATTTTTAAATATGATATAATCTGCTATATAAAAGGGAGATTATAATGCAAAGGAAAGAGGAAGAACAAAAAATATCAAAAAGATTTATTGTTTTTCTTATAGCAGTTTTACTTTTTCTTTTTGTATACCTGACAAAGCCTAAAGACAATTTATATATAGAAGAACCTCCTTCATTTGAAGAAATGTTAGAATATAATTCTACACGGCCGGTAGAAATAAGCAAGAAAGAAGAGATAAAATCTCCAATAAACGAGATACAAAAAGTCACACCTATAAACATTCCAATCAAACAGGAAATAAAAATAATCACGCCTATAAAAAAAGAAATTGAAACAAAAATAGCGGAATCAAGTTATAATGAAATATTGGATACAATTGTAAAACTGCAAAATAATAGTATAAATTCTATAGAAATAATAAAAGATAAATTATTAAAAGAATATAGCTATCCTTCAGAAATTATAAAAATACATTATGATAATGTTCCTAATATAGTATTATTTGATATACAAAAAGGCGAAATAAGAATAAACCGAGAAAAGATATATGATTATGATAATAAACATTTAACAGCTTTAGTCGCTAAAGAATTATATATTTTTGATAAATTATCAAAAATATGCAAATTAATAGGAATAAATGAATTTAAAAAAGAATTAGAAGAAAATAATATAAGCAATATAAATGATAAGTTTTGGCAGGAAGCAAGTTATTATGCCAAAATTGAAAATAATGACATCAAAACATCTAAAGCTGAAATTAAAAATTATTTAAATAAAGAGAAGTTAATACACACAAGCATATATGAATACATAAAGGATTTGACAGAAAATGAAAAAAGCGCAATAGAAACAGAATCCAATAAAGCTTCAATTTATATATATAACTACTACAAAATAAAAGTAGAAAACAAGACATTAGAAGAATTAAAAAAACTATTTAATGAAATAAATACAAATTTAAATAATATTACAGATAAAAATACAATACTAAGAAATGAACAGAAAGAAATATTTGATTATTATTTTAGTAAAACAATAATAGAGAAAAATCCGACTCAAAAAACGAATTTTATACAATTTCTTGAAACTTGTAGTCAAGAAGAAATATTGGAATTATTGAAGACGACAAATAATAAAATTAAAAATGATATAAATGATAGCGAGATACAAGAATTTTTAAAATATAAAATAAATAAAACAAATACAAAAGAAGAGCTAAAAAAATCATTAACTACATATTTAAACTTTAATAAAACAAGAGAACTATCAGATTCAAAAACTGAATTAGAATGTATAATAAAACTGATATGTATAGAAAATGAATTGTATAAAAATAGTACGACAATGCCTATTTCATTATATTATATAAAGATACCAAAAGATTTATACTCTCTATACAATATAACGAGCAAAAACAGAAGATTTGATTTTATATATAATAATAAAGAATTTAAAGAAAATCAAAATAGCGAAACAGAACAAACCCATCTGATAAATTTATTAAATCAAAATAGAATTGATAATTAAGAAATATTAACAATATAGAAAAAATATATAAAAAATAGTCAATTTTTATAATTAGAAAAACTTTAAATAAATATAAAGAAAAAACGGGAGAAGAAAATGGCAAGAGTATTAATATCAATGCCTGAAAATTTTTTGGGTGAAATAGATAAAGTAGCAGATCAAGAGAACAGAACGAGAAGTGAATTAATAAGAGAAGCCCTAAGAACGTATATACACAGGAACAAAGTGCGCGAGAATACTCTTGCAGCAAAGAATGCAGCAATATTAGAAACATTATTGGATTAAGTAATATATAATATAATATTAAAAGAAGCACATATTTATAATATGTGCTTCTTTTAATGTCTTTAAATAAGAGATTATTTATGATTTAATAAACAGGTAGGATAAACTGAGAAAAATAGAATGATAAAGATATTAAAAACAGAAGAGAATAAGCAGTTATCAAGGCTCAGTATAAGTGAGGCAGTATCAGGTTCTTGGTTTAGTCTTATAGGACCTACAGAAGAAGAAATAAAACAGGTATCGTTGGTATTAGGGCTGGATGAAGACTTTCTAAGGAATTCATTAGACATAGATGAGAAATCACGTATTGAGATAGAAGACGGAAATACATTAATAATAACGAATCTGCCAATAATGACAGAGGACGGGTGTTTTGATACATTGCCGTTAGGAATAATATATACGCCAACATCAATAATAACAGTATGTTCAAAAGATAATAACATACTGGGTTCATTTAATGAAAAAACGGCATATACATTTGATACAAGAAACAAAACAGAATTCATGCTGAAAATACTGTATCGTTCTGTCAAATTCTATTTAAAATACTTGGATATAATAAACAGGACATCGGAAGATGTAGAAACAGAATTACAAAAAGCAACAAATAATAAGGCGTTATTCCAATTAATGGAAATACAGAAGACATTGGTATATTTTTCAACGGCATTGAAAGATAACGACATAGTATTGCAAAAAATAATGAGAATGACAAAGTCCGCATCATTAAATTATTTAAAAACGACCGAAGAAGATATAGACATGTTAGAAGACGTAATAATAGATACCAGACAGGCAATAGAAATGGTAGATATGCACAGAATGATATTAGAAGCGATGATGGAAGGTTTTGCTTCAATAATAAACAATAATTTAAATCAGGTAATGAAATTTTTAGCTGCGATAACAATCATAATGTCAATACCAACAATGATAGGCGGATTATGGGGAATGAATGTTGCAGTGCCATATAGAAATAGTCCGTACGGATTTTTAATAGTAGTAGCAATATCAGTAATAACATCAGTTGCTGTTGTTTTTTATTTCAGAAAGAAAGGTATGTTCTAAAAAATAATTATGATAAATGACACAATATTAATAATAACCAATAATAAAGAAAAAGGCAGTCAAATATCTTCTAAAATAAAGTTATTAAGAGAAAATGATATAATTAAAACTGTATCATATATAGAATGTATATCAATATTGAGTACAAATAAGCCGTCATTGATGTTGTTATATAGTGAAGAAAGTGATTCTATAGAAATAATAAAAGAAATAAGAGAAATAAAAAATTTAGATAATGTTCCAATAATTTTAATAACAGATAAGATAAATGAAGAAAAATTATTCTATGGGTTTGATAATGGAATAGACGATTTTTTATTTTTAAATGAAAAAGATTCTATTATATTAATGAGAATATTATTAGCAATTCAAAAATCAATCCTGTATAAACAAATAGAAATGAAACAGGATATACTAATAACAGATAATATAATAGATAAGGAAACAGGTTTATATACAAAAGAAAAAGCAGCAACAGTATTTAGGAAATATTTCAGCAAAAGTATGGAAGAAGATAAGACAGATACTGTATTTGTATATATAAAGCCGGTAGCATCAGGTAATACTCTATTAAATAACAAAAAAATATCAAATATAATAAAAGCAATACCAAGAGGTAATGATATAGGAGCATATGCAAAAGAATCAGGCTACTATTTAATACTGTTTAATGCAGGAGAAGCAGGAGCAAATTCCGTAGTAAATAGGATACAAAAAGAGGCAGGAGAAAATTGTATAATATATGCCGCAGCTGCTGAAATAAGAGTATCATTTGAAGAGCTTGAAGCAATTTTAAACAGGAGTTTAAAAGAACAAATTGAAAATGAAGAACCTTATAAATTTATAAATGATATAAATCTTAAAGAAATAAACAGTGTAGAAATAACAAATGAAGACGGTAAATCTTTTCAAGCATTCAAAACAGATTTTTTAAATAATTTTGAAAAAATAGCAGCTCCGGTATTTTATGAAAAACAAAATACAGCAAAAGAAAAATACCCACAAGCACTAATTTCATATTATATAAATGAAACTGAAAGCATATTTTCAATTAAACAAAATAAACAAAAAGGTGAATTAAAAATAACATATCCATCATATTTAAAAGTAATAATAGATATAAAACAAATAAAAGAAGAGAGAATAACAGATATAAAAAGATTAACATATGATATAGAAGAATTTTCACAAGAAACACTAAATATGTTATTAGATGATATGATAAATGAATATTCAAAAGATATAAGTTATATAAGTATACAGGAAGACCAAACAGATGACTTGTAAAAATAAAATATTAATAAGTTCATCAGCTAAAAGTACAATAAAAGAATCAAGTTATTTAGCAACTGAATTAGGTGTTGGTCTTGAAATCAGCCGATTACCGTTCTATCAAGACAGAAATATAACAACAGAAGATGTAATAGAGAAATTGAAAACAGATTTAACGGGATTTAAAAACAGAATAACATTGCATGCAATGTTTTCGGATGCGAATGTAGCAAGTCAGGACCCGTTATTAAGTGATATAGCAAAACTAAGATATAAACAATCATTAGAAGTAGGTAAAGCTTTAAAAGCAGATACAATATTATTTCATACAGGGAATAAAGGAACAAAACATTATGGTTCACAAGAACAATTTAAAACAAAATATATAATGTTTTGGAGAGAATTTATAAAAGAATTTGAATCGGAAGGAATAACTGCCGTTTTAGAAAATGTATTTGAAGAAACACCGAATTATTGTATGGAATTATATGAAGGGATATCATCAAAGAACTTAAAATTAGCTCTGGATACGGGACATGTAAATTTATATGCAAAAGAGACAAAAGTAGAAGATTGGATAAAAAAATATAATACCAATTTATACCATATACATATACATAATAATTTTGGCAAAAATGATGACCATTCAAATTTAAATAACGGGACATTAGACTTTAAAGATATTTTTACAACAATAAAAACAATGAAAATAGCCCCATCATACGTACTTGAAATGTTTAAAGAAGAAGATATAAGAATAAGTTTAGATAAAATAAAAGAAATAATGAATTAATGTTCAAGATTAATTTCTTTAAGCCCAAACCCGTTTAAATCAATAACGGCTTGAGTAGAATCAATAGAAATCAAAGAAGATTTCTCTTCATTGAAGTCAATACTCCAAGTACCTAAAAAGAAAGGATTAGATTTCGTAAAAGCATAAGCATAACAAATAAGCCTGTCAGGATTATTTTTATCCCAGCCGACAGGGAAAATATCCCACATATAATCTTTTAAATCAATTTGTTTATTTTGCCGCCACCAATAAATAATAGCCTCACGAATAGCAGTAAGCCTTTTCCAAGATTTAGTATTAAAATCATATATAATAAGATTAGTCTGCCAAGTTTCGTTTAAATTAGAACCGATTTTTTCTTTAAAAGCAATTTTAGAACTGTCTTTAGACCAATCAATAGGAAAGAGAGTTATAAATTGATAATTAACCATTTCATCCATACCGACACTTACAATCGGATAAATATCTCCACTAATAACATTAGCTTTATAAAGTGCATCATATGGATTTTTGCTGCCAGAAACAGAAATATAATAAGCGCAAGAAGCTGTTTGAGAGAATTTAGGATAGAAAAAAGATTTTGTATAAACAATTTTTTTTAAATCAGGAGATAAAATACCAAGAGAAGAAGCAGTTCTGTTAATAACAAGATGAGAAAGGTCAATATTTCTTTGTCCCGGGGGAGTATTATATTTAATAACTCTGTAATCAGGCATAATAATATCATCAAAATCTGAGAAATCAGGTTCAGGAATAACGAAATCGGAACGTTTAATATCTTTCGCCATTGAATGATAATCAGAAGTAGTAATAGGCTGATGTGATTTATCAATATTATGGTAATAGATTTTTTTAGAAGGTTTTAAATTAAATTGGGCTCTGAATTTTTCTTGAAGAGTACGAGGGTCTTTAATTTTATAATTAATTTCTTCTTTATTTTGAGTATTTTGTTCTAAAGAAGAATCAGGGATTTGATTTGTTTGGGCAATAGCAAAAGAAGCAGATAAAAATAAAGCAGATAGAAAAAATAATTTTTTCATTATACAAGACCTTCTTTAACAGCCTGAATAGTTGCTTGAGTTCTGTTAGATACATAAAGTTTTTGAAGAATACTGTGAACATGAGCTTTAGCTGTCGAAAGAGTAATAAATAATTTTTTAGATATTTGAACATTATTAAGTCCTTCAACTATAAGTGACAAGACTTCTATTTCTCTGTCAGTAAGCCCGTAAAGATTTTTAGCATTGGAATTATTAGCAGAAATATCTGTAGCTTGAGTTACAGTAGAATTTCTGCGAACACTGGAGAGAACAAGTCTTGCAATAGCAGGATCAAGCCAAGCAGTACCTTCAGAAACAGCTTTAATAGCATTAACTAATTGTTCTTCATTAGCACCTTTCATAATATAACCGTCAGCGCCGGCAGAAAGTGAATCAAAGACATCATCATCAGATTCTCTGGAAGTAAAAATAAGGATTTTAATATCGGGATTATTTTTTTTAATTAAAGCAGTAGCTTGTATACCATCCATTACAGGAAGCCCGATATCCATAAGAACAACATCTGGTTTAAGCTGAATAGCTAAATCAACCCCCGTTTTACCGTTTTCAGCCTCCCCAATTAAATCAATATCGGGACATTTTTCAAAGAATACAGACAGTCCCAAACGATACATTTTATAATCTTCAATAAGTAAGACTTTTAAGTTGCCCATACTTTATCCTTTTTTTCTGCGACAGCAGAATCTAAAAGTAAAAAGAAGAACTCACTGCCTTTATCTTTATCACTTTCAAGCCAAATTTTACCGCCATGAGCATCAATAATCTGCTTAGACAAATATAACCCCAGACCGGTACTAATAGAACGTTTAGCCTGAGTGCCTTGAGAGAAACGTTTGAACAATTTGGGGATATCGGACTTGAAAATTCCAACGCCATTATCTTTAACACTAACTCTCAAATCAGAGCCGTCAACTTGAGCTTTAAGAAATATATCCCCGCCATCTTGAGTAAATTTAACGGCATTACCAAGCAAATTAATAATAACCCTTCTCAATTCATTTCTATCAGCAAAGATTTGACAATTATCAGGATTAATAAATTCTTTTTCAAGAGATTGATGTTTAGCCTGAGCAAGAGGCATGATTTGCGCAATACAATCATTTAAAAGCAAATCAAAATCAAACAAAGACTTACACAACTGAAGTCTGCCGGATTCATATTTATAAACTTCGAGTAAAGTATTAATAAGACCTAACATATCCTGTTGGCTTTTTTTCATAGTATCCAAAAGATAAGCTTGTTTTTCATTTAAAACCCCAAGTGTTCCGTTCAGGAAATATTCAAGTGTCTGTATAGCAGCCAAGGAAGGTGTTCTAAGATCATGAGTAAGTGTAGCAATAAAATCTTCTCGTAATCTTTCCATATCCTTTTGTAAATTAACATCACGAATAACAAGAACAAAACTGCCCATTTTTTTATCAGACTTAGGCGGAATAAAAGCACAGCTGATTTCAACAGGAATATGATTGCCGTTAACAACATTAACTATTTCAATATCCCGAATAAATTTTTCAGTATCAGGAACAAATACTTTATTCCAGTCAGTATCCTTAGCAATAAATAATTCTTCAACGGATTTATTTTTAAGCAAATCCTCAGACAAACCAAACAAAGCTTCAGCGGCAGGATTTGCATCAATTACTTTTTTGTCAGCAGAGAAAGTAACAATACCATCAGCACAATTATTAATAACAGCAGATAATTTTTCATTCATTTCAATAATACCTGCGGTTTTTTGCTTAACCAAATCTTCTAAATGCGAGGAATAATTAGACAATTCAGCATTTTTTTCTTCAAGAGAAGAAATAAGATGAGAACGTTCATAAGCATTTTTAATATTAATAATAAGTTCATCATTATCCCAAGGTTTTTCAATATATTTATAGATTCCGACCTCATTAATAGCTCTTATAGCATTTTCTTTATCTGCATAACCGGTAAGAAGGATAGTGCTGGCATTCGGATATAAATTTTTCGCTCTGGTAAGAAAAATAATACCATTCATCTCCTCCATCATAAAATCAGAAATAATAACATCTCTGGAATTATGTTCAAGGAAATCAAGAGCATCAAAAGGGCTGTTAAAAAGAACAACATCAGAAAATCCTTCTATTGTCAAAAGTGACTTTAAAGAAGAAGTAACAAGTGAATCATCATCCAAAACCAATATTTTATAATCAAACTGCATTTATTAAATACTCTCCATAACAAAATAATAAATTAGAAAATTTAAACAGACAACTATATTACAAATATTAAGCTTCAGACATGTAAGAAGACTCAATTTCATTCAATTTGCGATTTAACTCAGCAATAGTTTGATTTAGCAAAATAATTTCCGCATTTAAAGAAGAAATTCTCTGAGATATTTTTAAATTATTGGATTTATCATTTAGCCGTCTAATAGCAGAAATGGTATCAGAAAGTTTTTGTTGAGCATCCTCTTTAGTCATAGTCAAGCAATCTTTTTTAAGATTGGATTGCTCATTTAATAATGAACAAAGCTGTTTTTCAATTTCATCTTTTTGCTTTTTTAAATCAATTAATTTTTTATTTAAAGCAGAGATTTTTTCATTCCTTATATATTGGATAACAAGAGGATTATGAGAAAGCGAGGCGATTTGAGATTCAATATTAGACTTAGCGGATTGATGAACAAGTACTCTAATATTACCGCCATTAGGATGTTCATCAATATATCTTAAAGCTTCGATTAAATCTTTATATTTATCAAATTGACTAAGTTCAATATCACTACAGTCTTCAGGAGAAATAATTTCATCAGGAATATCAGATAATTCAGTTTGCAAATGAGAAATTTGATTATTTAGCATGGTAATATTGTTATTTTTTTCACTTATTAAAGAATCTAAGGATTCAAGCTGTTTGAACTTAGCTAATAAAGCCTCAAGAAAAGATTTTTGTTTTTGAAGTAACTCAATAGTAGGAAAATGAGAATCTAATTGTTCAATTTCGAGTTCAAGAGACAATTGAGTTTGTTCATGAGTCTCAATATCTTTATTTAAAGAAAGTAACTGATTTTTTAAAGCTTCAATTTTAGCTTTTTTTTCATCTTCAGACATATCTAATTTCTTTTTAAAAGGTTTAGAATTATTTAACTCATTAATAGAGTTGCTAATACGGAGCTTTTTTTCCCTTAAAGAAGAAAGAATATTTTTTTCAACATCAAGTAATGACAAAAGAGAAAGTCTTTTCAACATAGCAGAATATTCAGCATCTTCAATTAATACTTGATATTTTTTATTTAAAACAGAAAGTTCAGATTGTTTAGATAGAATTTCAGATTGACAATCCTGAATCGACAACTTAATTTGCTCAATAGAAGACACAATTTTTAAATTAATAGAATTAAGGTAATTTTCTGCTTCAGATTTTTGAATAAACAATCTCTGAATCATTTTTAAAAGATTTGAAGCAGATAGCCTTCTAATAACATCAGAAGGAGATGATGAAAGGAGTTTATTAGAAGCATATTGAAACTTATCAGGAGGCATATTATGTTCTATGGAAGGAAACATAGTATAAAATTCAGAAAAAGAACTGCCTTTTTTTAAATCATGATTACATGTATAACAAGCCTCAACCAAATTAATATCAGAATGATTATAATCAAGTTCTTCATTTTGAGGAGAAATATGGTCAATAGTTTTTAAAAGCGGATGAAGATTTTTAATTAATAAATCAAGAGCCTGAGATTTATCAAGATTATAAACATGTTTAAAAATAGCCTCACCCTTTAAATAAGGTTTTTTAGAAGCAATATCAAGAAATTTTTTAAAAAAATCAATTTGTACTTGGTTCTCAAGTCTTTTAGCCAAAGCTAATTCTTGAGAATGTTTAGCACCTTCTAACTTTTCAATTACGCTTTTAATTTTACCTTCGAGCCTATCATATTTAGAAATAAGCATTTCTTTAGCAATAGAATCCAATTGTGATTCAGTATAGACCTTACATCCACAATACGCACAGTGATTTGTAGGGTTAAGAATAGAATCAGAATCATATTTTTTGGCACTAAAACTGACAATATCACTAATTAATTGATTATGAAGAAATAAAAAATTGTTTGATTGCCTTATTTTATTATTTTTAATAGCGTATGTATTAAAATTGTTTATACTAAATATTTTCACAATATACTCTCAAATACCGTATTTATTTGAAAGTACAAATATGAAATTTTTTGCGGGAATATTAATTTTTTTTACAAAAAAAGAAGCCGGACATAATGACCAGCTTCTTTTATACTATTAAGATAACTAAGCTGTAATTTTATCAACAACACCAGCACCAACAGTACGTCCGCCTTCTCTGATAGCGAATCTCATACCTTGTTCGATAGCGACAGGAGCGATTAATTCAACATCCATAACTACGTTATCACCCGGCATAACCATTTCGCCGTCAAATTTAATAGAACCGGTAACATCAGTTGTTCTGATATAGAATTGAGGTCTGTAACCCGGGAAGAAAGGAGTATGACGACCGCCTTCATCCTTAGTTAAAACGTAAACATTAGCAGTAAATTTAGTATGTGGTTTAATAGAACCGGGAGCTGCTAAAACTTGACCTCTTTGGATATCAGTTTTATCAATACCTCTTAATAAAGTACCGATGTTATCACCAGCGATACCTTCATCAAGAAGTTTTCTGAACATTTCAACACCGGTAACGGTAGTTTTCTTAGTTTCGCCGAAACCAACGATTTCAACTTCAGAACCAACTTTAACCTTACCTCTTTCAACACGACCGGTAGCAACAGTACCACGACCGGTAATAGAGAACACATCTTCAATGGGCATTAAGAACGGTTGATCAACATCACGTTCGGGAGTAGGAATCCAAGTATCAACAGCATCCATAAGTTCCCAAATTTTATCAACCCATTTATCTTGACCACGAGCGATAGTAGGATTAGCTTGAACAGCTTCTAAAGCTTTTAAAGCTGAACCTCTGATGAAAGGTGTATTGTCGCCGTCGAATTCATATTTAGTTAATAATTCTCTAGCTTCCATTTCAACGAGTTCAAGTAATTCCTCATCTTCAACCATATCACATTTATTCATGAAAACTACTAATTTAGGAACACCAACCTGACGAGCAAGTAAGATATGTTCTCTTGTCTGAGGCATTGCGCCATCAGTTGCAGCGATAACAAGGATAGCGCCATCCATTTGAGCAGCACCGGTAATCATATTTTTAACATAATCAGCGTGCCCGGGGCAGTCAACGTGTGCATAGTGTCTTGCATCAGTTTCATA
>CANQCO010000004.1 GCA_947589705.1 Candidatus Gastranaerophilales bacterium | reverse complement strand
TTGCCCATTGCTAATTCACCGCCATTTGTATATTTAGCATTGTTTCCTGTATTTGTTTTTATTTTTGAACCTTCATATAATATGATTCTGTTATCTGCTGCAAAGTTTACAGCTTTATCTCCATATATTGTTGCCCCGTTCTCTACAGCAATTATTCCCTTATTTTTTCCATTATATGCTTCTGATGTATTTGGCTTTAATGTTAAACTGCCGCCTTTTGTTTCATCTGCGCCTTGTGTATAATTACCGTCAAGTGTCGATACCGTAAATGAGTTTAAGTTTACATTAGCACCGGTTCCGAATAATACCCCGTTCGGGTTTATTAATATTACTTTTCCTGTTGAAGCATATCCGCAGTTACTTCCGCATGAGTTTGTCAATTTCCCATATATCTGTGACATTCCGCCTGCTGCTTCTACTCTGTTTAATGATGTCTGATTATTATTTGTAAATTCAAAATTTACATGTTTACTTGAACCTATATCAAAACTGTTCCAGCTTGCTGTTCCTACAGAACCAGCACCACCTTGTATTTGAACATTCATATCCGGTTTCCCGTCCGGAAAAGTTCCTGTTATTCCGCTTCCGGTCTGTACGTTTACGTTATTATTAAATAAACTTCCACTATTATATTGCGGCAATACATTTGCACCAACTGTCGCAAATACCGGAGTGCTGTTCATTACCATCATCCCTGCTGCTACTATAGCTGCACTAATCTTTCTTCTCATCTAAACACTTCTCCTTTATAACACTTTTTGTTTTGATAACTGACAAAATATAAAATTTATAAAAAATATTTTTGCTATTATTCCTTTTCTTTTTTAATAAAACTTTAAAATCCCTAAAGCTAAATATATTTTATTATTAAATATATTTTTTACAAGGTAAAAATTCAAATGTTAAGAATTGTTATAATTATAATAAGAATCTGCAAAATTAATTTTGTTTGGATTTCATACAATTGCATTATGTCATAGCAAAGAAATATAAGATAAAATTTAATTATTGTAGAAATAATTCTTTTATATTGTATAATGTAATTAGTATTTGATTATAAATAAATATAGAGAGTGGAACACATGAAAAATTTAATTTTAAAAACATCATTAATCTGCTTCGCTTCAATACTTGGAAGTGTCGCTTTTTCAGCGCCTGACCCTCAAAATATGGGCAGCGCAATGGGCGGTTATGACCCCGGTAGTATCGACAACTCTAACTTTATTCAAACTCAACAATACAAAGAAAGAGTAAAGTTTGAAGATACTAAAGATCCTGCAGTTATTGAAGAAGAAGTTCGTCAAAAAATGGACTTGCTTAACACAAAACAAGTTTCTTTTAAACTTAAAGAAATCAATATCACAGGTAATACCAAAATCCCGACTTATAAATTAATGAGATTGGTTGATTTTAAAATAGGTCAACAAGTTACAATTAACGACCTTATTATGTCTGCTAACGATATTACAGACTATTACCAGAGCAAAGGTTACGTTTCTACAATCGCTTATCTGCCTCCTCAAAAGGTTCAAAACGGTAAAGTAGATATCGTTATCCTTGAAGGTAAATACGGTAATGTTGTTGCTAACAACGGCAAATGGCAAAAAAAATCCTATCTTACAGATCATTACTTAAAAGACAATAATATAGAAACAGGTAAAGTCCTTAATAAGATGTTCGTAACGCTTTAACTGATATGAGTACTGAAGAATACATGAAAGGTTCTGTTTCTTTCGCTGATAACGAAGAATCAGAAGAATTTTCAGATGTTACTCTTGATGTAAAAGACAGATTCCCTGTTAACTTAGACCTTAGATACGATAATCAGGGAAGAGAATTAATCGGTACTCAAAGAGGCGTTTTATACGCTGGTCTTCATGATGTTACCGGTCATGGCGATACTTTAATGGGTACTTTGGCTTTGTCTTCACGTTCTCTCGGTGTTGGCGGTATGTATTCTATCCCGATTGCTAAAAATGATACAAGATTAAACCTCGGTTATTCTTATTCTCACGTTAGATTGGGTAAAGACTTCAAACCTTGGAACATCAAAGGTGATTCACATGATGTTTATATCGGCGTATCAAGACGTTTAGCTAAAGGTGACCAATACAGATTATACGGTGATATCACTTTAGATATGCGTAATACTTCTACAGAATCAGGTCTTATTCCTGAACTGGATTCATCATACAGAACAAGAGTTCTTAGAGGTTCTTTAACTGATGTTAAAGATGATTACTACGGCAGATGGTTATTTAATACCACTCTTGCAGGCGGTATTCCTATTGATGCTTCCGATTACAACAAAGCAAGAAACTACGCAAGCAACAACTTTATTAAAGTTAATGCAAGTGCTGCACGTTTACAAGTATTACCTAAAAATCAGTTAGCTATTTTACAGGTTAATACCCAGTACGCTAACAGACACTTATACGCTTCAGAAGCTATGCAATTCGGCGGTATCTCTTCTGTTAGAGGTTATGATGAAGGCTTCAGAATCGGTGACTATGGTGTTACTGCAAGCTTAGAATATAGAACACCTATCCCGGGTTTAAAAGCTTTACTTCCTGAAAAATACGGGTTTATCTCTGATAGTATCCAACTTGCAGGATTTTATGATTTCGGCTGGTTCGGTGACAGATTTATTGATGGAAGTGCTGATTACTTAATGAGTGCCGGTCCCGGTATCGTTGTTAAACTTACTAAATATATTTCTGCTAACATGTATTGGGGCTTCCCTATCGGCAAACGTCTTCCGGACTATGCTAACAGTTTGAACCGTGATACTGCAAGATTCCACTTCACTGTTACTTCAAACATTCTGTAATGTTTAATATATATAAAAAAGAGAACCAAAAGGGTTCTCTTTTTTTATTGTTTTTTTTATTTTATAATATTGATTTACCTTCATACATAAACTTCGTACGTTCATACTCAGAATCTTTATAATCCTGATATTCCTTTTCATACTGCTGTTTTGTTGATTCTTCTCTGGGTTCTATAAACGGAGTTGTTTTATCTTTTCGTTTCCAATTTATCTTAAATCCGTCCAATAAACCATATTCGGTTTCTGTTTTATATGTTCCGACATTTATGGCATATACAGGTATATTTATTGACCATATTATCATCAATACTACTAAAATCTTTAATATCTTTTTCATCTTTATCTCCAATTAGTAATATATTACTATAGAGTTTTAAAATAATCCATTAACTTTCTATTTGCTCATTTAAACTTTTTATAAGTGCTGAAATATCAAGAATTAAATCTCTAATTTTTTCACGATAATTCTCAGACTCTTTAAATTTTAATTCACGCATAGAATACTCATCACAATCCTTTGGTACATCTATATTATACATCAAGTCTACATCATCCGGTAATACATCATCTGCTAATTCTGCAAGCTGTTGAAATTTTTGAACAATACTGTTGTTTAAGGAAGAAATTATACTAGAATTAAAACCACTTATTAAATTATTTATCATTGAAACAGGAACTTTTTGTAATTCATTATCGTCAACAATTGATTCCATATATTTAATATATTCATTATAAATATCACTTTCCTTATTTTCATATTTCCTTTTTATGAAAATTAGCATATTATTAACAGCATCTTTAAGTGATTTATATTGGATATTACTATTATTAATAAATTGATTAGATAAATTGTAAATTTCGTAAAAATCTATAAAATCTTTTTTTACTTCATTAGCTATCTTAACAGCACTATTATAAATATCTTGGAAATCAAAATGGTCAATTAGAGCATTTAATGCTCTTTGTCCTAATCCGGTTTGATTCAAAAATAACCTTAATGTCTGGTTATTATCACTGATATTATTAAGCTGCTCAATCAAATATAACATTCCAACATTACTATCCATTGAAAGACTCGGACCATCTTCTAGTTTAACAGAGAACATAGATAATAAGTCACTTGTTTTAGAACTAATACCATCATGGGCATTTTGCACAAGTTTATATTGAATGTTAGTCTGCTGTGCAACCTTTAATGCTTCTTTTATATAATTATTAATTGAATGAAACTCAACAGATTCAGATTTTCCTTCCTGCAAAAGCCTTACCCATTCACGCAGCATTACTGGCGGATTTTTCAAAATATGTTTAGCTAAGGTAAAATCGGTAAAGTCATCTTTTGATTCCGATATTACATCTTCATCTGCTCCTTTTTTAATTAAATTTACCACTGTTTTAAGCTTCTTAATTGCCAATTGCCTATGTGAAGGCTCTATATTTGAATTTACAAAATTTCCTATTTGTTTATTCAGTTCATCTATAATCTTGCGTCTTATTTCTAAAGATTCATTTAATTTTAAAATATCTGAAACATTCATTATTTCATTTATATTATCCAGTTCTTTTGATATTTTTACACAATCTATTATACCGTCTGGAGTTGAAAGAAAATTATAAATATTTTTTAGTGAATCTGCTACTCCAGGAAAAGAAGCATCTTTATCAATTAAATTTTTAAAATCTAATATTTTTTCTTTTAATTTCTTTATTTCATTTATAGATTTTTCATCATTAGCTTTATAATATTCTTGATTTTGTAAAGCTGAATATAATGAAATAGATTTTAAATATTTTGTTATATCTTCATAATCATTTAATACCTCAATAATATAATTTAAAGTTTCAACATCACCTACTTGTTTTTCTATATATTTAAAAAATTCTTCTAATGTTTCACAAATATTTTCATCTGATATAACAACAGGCTGAGGGAATGCTTGTCGTACCTTATATTTATTGAAATATTCAACCGCATATTTCTTTATATATTTTTGTACATCAAGCTCGGATAGCTTCACATATATATGCCTATATAATTCTTCCGGCGTGACAATTTCATCTTCATTAACTTGATCTAAATTACTAAAATGTCTATTTTTTAATACTCCTTCAAGTTCTCTTGCTATATAATTTGAAGTTACAACCTCGTAAAAATCAATATTTGTTTCACCGTCACAATGCTGCAATTTCTTAACATATTCGTAGGGATGTTTAAAATTTAAACCTACATCTTCATAAGTGAACATATCAAAAAATTTATCAGCAGTTTTTTTATCAAGGTCTTGTAATCCTATTAAAAATTCTAATAAATCTTCATCCGATTTAGGATTCATATATTTATCTACCGCATTAATAATCATTTCATATAAAGGAGAACTTTGAAGGACGGAACTGTTTAAATCCTTTATTCTTAATGTTGTATCTATTTTCTCTTTTATAATTTTTTCAACTTCATTATTAAAATACTGCATTATTTGCGGATTTTCAAATAAACTTGATGAAACTTTTTGAGTTTCATTTAAAAGAGCTTTTTCCAGAGATTTTATACTTCCATCCCAATTTTTACCAATTTCTATATCAGAAAATATTTTTAACGAATTTTCTGATATAGAATCATCATCAAATTCCATATTGTATTTTTGTTCAATTTCGGTAAAAACATTTTTTATATCTTCAATACAATCTACGAAAAGATTATCAACACTTTTATTTGATTTTGCGAAAATAGAAGCTATTTCATCAATATTTTCCTTTAGAAACTCCTCTTTTTGCTGTTCTAATTCTTCTTTTGTAGTTATATAAAGTACACTATCTTTTAGTTCAGGATTATTAGTTGATTTATATAAACTTAACAATTCTAATACAAATCTTAAATAATCATCCTCTGGAAGTTTTTCAAAGTCTTCTACGCTTTTTAATTCAGATACTTTTTTTCTTAAATTTTCTATTACAACTTCTGAACAACCATCTATACCTTCAAGATATCTATTATCTATTTTATATCCTTTTTTTAATATTGATTCTAATTGTTCCAAAAACTTTTCGTTTTGATCCATATTTATTATAGCTTGAAACATTTTATAAAGTTTTTGATAAGCTTCAACAGGTGTACCGGGCAATATCATATCCGATACAAGCTGAAATCTTTCCCTTTCTTTTGCATTAAATCCCACAGAATTTTTTATGGTATTTATACGATGTCCAATTTTTCCATCTTCAGAAATAATAAAACCTTTTTTCCAGCCATAACCGCTATTGTAGTCAGTATAATAAAAGCCGTCTCTTCCATTCCAAAAATATTTTTTTTCACTGTTTCCCCAAGAATTATCAGTCCAAATTACATCTTGAATATGTTTTTCACCGGTTTTAGGACTATAAAAAGTTTCAGATGTTACAGAAGGGACATACTGAGCATGAAAAGCATAATCCTTATCATCTACACTATAAGCAATTATTCCGCTTCCTTGTCCTTTTCTTATTTCCTTTACAGCATTTTCTATATCTGTCTCTTTATGATACGGTCTATCAGTCATCTGTTCCATAATTCTTATTTCTTCATTGGTGCTTAATCCTGTAGAACCTTCTTCTCCTACCCAAAATTGACCGCTTATCATACCTATATCCGAATATAATTTTTCTAAATCTTCTTTCATTCCTTGATTTAGTGCATTATATGCCCTAATACAATACTTTTTCATATTAGGAATATTTTTTTCTATCAGTTTTAATATTTCTATTTCTTCATTAGTAAATTCATATAAATCAGCTTCTGCCTTTTGTCTGTCCTTTAAATTTTCTATATTTTCTTGTTCTGAAATCCTTTTTCTTATTTGCATAAATCTGTTATATAAAATTCTTAAATCATTTTTAGAAATTATAGATTTATCTTTTTCCTTTTTTCTAATTATTTCTTCTGAACTTAAAGGTACATTCCACTTTTCTTGAATGTTATTATATAATTCCAATAATTCATCAATTTTATTGCACATTGAGTTTATAGTGTCGGTAATATTATCTTCTCCACCAAAACGATATATTAAATCTTTATATTCTTTTTCAGATATCCCGTTTTCCAATTTATCAATATAATTTGACACTGTTTTATATATAAGTTGTATCGGATTTTCATATCCCAGCATTCTTATTGAATCTTGTAATTCAAATGCTGATACATTATTTTGGTTCAGTTTCGATATCTGTTTATTCAAAAAATTAATAACCTTTTCCTTATTGTTATCAAGATAAAAAGTCATTGCAACATCATCTATAATATCTGAATCACCTTGTTTTACAGATTCAAGAATACTTTCATAGGTACTTTTAGTTAAACCTTTAACATCCATTCCAAAAAACTTTTTTGCGATATTATCCAAATTATGAGGAATAACAGCTTCAATTTTTAAAATATCTGATTCAATATCTTTCTTAATCTCTTCATTTTGATTATTTTTTAAACCTTTTAAATAATTAACAATCTGTATGTTACGAGGAGGAAGTCCTAAAAGTTTTTCATATCTTGTTACACCATCCTCTAAATTAATATCAGCTTCTATCGCCAATCTGTCAGCTGCTGCAAGGTCAAAAAGTTTTTTATAATATAAATATAATCCCCTTTTTGAGTTGTATTTTTTCAATTTTATTAATTTCTTGTCAGATACATCATATTCTGAAAGCATTTGTAATATTAATTTAGATTTTTTTCTTAATTCTTGTTCATTTTCAACAGAAACATTTCCTTGTTGTTTTAAATAATCTGATATAATTCCAATTTTCAAATATCCTGGCATTTTTTTTGCTATATTTGCTTCATTACCATTTTTGCCTTTATAAAACTCACCCAAATTTTGTCTGATTTTGGTAATTTCTGTTTGTGTTTTATCAGGGAATAATGATTTTAAAGTAGAATTTAAACTTGCATTAATCTTCCCCTGAATAAATATTACTTCTTTTTTTACGGCACCTATTTGTTGATTTGCGGATTTTATATCATTTTTTACTTTCAATACAGAGTCTAAGGCTTCTTTTTCTTTTATTAAAGCTTGTAAAAGCTTCTTTTCGCCTTCTAATTCCGGATTTATTCCGATATACCAGCTTGAATCATCATATATTCCATAACTTTCAGGCTCAAATGCTATATAATTTTCTGTTTGAATACTACTATTACCTGCAGTATGTGAATTTTGCATCCATATATGAGCTGAAGCATCCAATATTCTATACCCTTGCGCCAATGCCGATTTATAATCAATTTTTATCTTTGGTATTTCTATCTTTTTTCCTGTCCCCAATGCCGTTACATCATATACACTCATATAAGGAGAATCTTTTAATTCATCGAGAACTATTTCCATATATCTAACCTTATCTTCATATGCAACTGCCTTTCTGCAAATAGCTATTGCAGCACATATTCCGGAATATTTTTGATCTACGGTTTTTGTAGTTAGTATCTTACTCTCCGGTGTTTTTATGAGCATATCATCAAGCATTTCTTCAATTACTTGAAGTCTTTTATCCTCTAACTGAGGATTTATTTTATATTCATCACTCATAAAATATAAGAATAAATCTAAACACTTTTGTTTCTGTATGTCAGAAATTTCTGAAGATGATATAAAGTAGTCAATATTTTTTAGTATTTTTGCAGTTCTTGTAAGAGTTTGAGAATCATTAAGAGTCTGTCCTTGGTTTATTACTTTTGAATGAAGTATTTTTCTTTTTTCAAGAATATCGGTCTGTTCGGATGTTAATGGTCTTTTTGTATTAAAAATTCTATCATATTCACCTTGTAAATCGCTAACATCATCTTTCGATGAATCTAATGCTTTTTTAATAGTTGAAGAGAGTAATTCTAACCAATCAGTATTCTCTCTTTCTTCCCCTGCAGTTGTTGTTTCATCTATTATTTCTCTGAATTCGGAATTACCGCCTTGACCGTATCTTATGTGCTCAGCTACGTCCAATAAATATTGAATACAATCTCTATCCGTGTTTTTAGTAAAATTATTTAATGCTGTTCTTATATTTTCTGTTTTATTGTCTAATATTGGATTTGTTCCGTTTTTTAATTCTCCTATTGTTTTTTTATCTGTTCTAACACTTTTAAAAACGGGTGTGTACCCTTTTATAATTCCATTTATTCTCATTATATATCCCTTTAATATCTCATTTATATTAATTATAAACGTATTATTTTTTGTTAGCAGATATATATTTTTATTTACATTTTTTACATTAATTAACTACATTTGTTAAATAAAACTTACAAGACCCGTTGAATGATCAAAATGACATTTTGCAATATATAAATCACGTTTTGATACAGCAGAAGATATTATGGAAGATTTTTGCAACAAAGTTTCTTCAACCCATTTTGTATGTTCCTTTGCAAAAAAATTATGACAGGTAATATCTTCATTCTTGTCTAAAACAGGGTAAACACTTTTAATTATTGATTTAAAATCATCAGTAATCTCAGGATAATGCTCTTTGGCATATTTCATAACTCCGCAATCATCATGCCCGAGAAGAATCAATAAAGGAAGCTTAAGTTTTTTAACCGCATATTCAATACTCTCAATGACATTAGGACCAAGAGCAATCCCAGCAACCCTTATTACAAAAAGTTCACCTATTCCGCAGTCAAATATTATCTCGGGAACAACTCTTGAATCAGAACAACTTAAAACTGCCGCATAAGGTTCTTGATGAAAAGCAAATTTTCTTAATGTTTCAAGACACATATTTTTTGCTGTAGGCGTTGAATTTACAAAATTTCTATTGCCTTCTATCAGCTTTATCAATTCTTTCTTTGCATTATCAGGAATCCCCTGCGACAATTTTAAATCCATTTATCTATTTTACTCTTATTGTATATTTTTTAGTTTTTTCGTTTCCAATATGAGAGAATATAACATTTCCTTTTTGAGGAAGCTGTATCAATCCTTTAATATACTTATTAATATTTGCAGCTTCAGGAGTTACATTATATTTATGAAAATTTTCATCGGTATCATTAAAAAGTAATATTTCTTTTTCTGTCTTATTACCGATTACAGTATATTTCCCTCTCTTAAATTCAGAAATTTTAACAATTTCAGCATCTTTGAATATTTGTTTCACCTCTTCAAGAGAAAGTTTGTTTTGCTTAAACTCACCATCACTATAAACTATTTCATAATAATTTAAATTTTCATTATCAACCCCGATTAAACGGTTTTCATAAATAAATTCATAATTTGAATTTAAAGCAATTTCATTAATACCGGTATTGGATTTTTTAGAACAATTACATTTTTTATCAGACAAAGAGCATCCGCATTTACATTTTGTTGCTTTATTTTGGCAATTACATTTATAAGAATAGAAAGAATAACTTCCGCTGCCTTCCGATGTTTTTTTAGTTAAAACAATTCTGTCAGGTGCCATACCGCCTGTTGCAAATGTTTTTGCAGACGGAGAATAAATTACTTGATACCCGTCAAGTACATCTTCAACCTCAATTGCAAACACCGGATACATTCCTAGCATTACAGCCGTTGCAATTATTCCCAATAAAAATTTTTTCATATTTTTTCCTTTCAATTTTATACGTATTGTAAATTATTTTTTTAATTTTAACAAGAGTTATATAATAAAATGAATTTTGAAGGGGATATTAAATGAATCAATGTGAGTTTACAAGAATAAGAAATGAAAGAATTGCGCAAAAAACAATAGAATCTCTTTATAAAAGACATTTTGAAGCATATTATGCAGAAACGAAAGAAGAAGTAAGAGATAAAGCTATTGAAATGATTGAAAAATCGGATATAGTCTCCTGGGGTGGTTCAATGTCTTTAGTTCAGGTTGGATTAATTGATTACCTGCTGAAAAATAATTATAAAGTTATTAACAGAGATAAAGCCGCCAATCAGGAAGAAAAATTGAACTTATTAAGACAATCTCTTTTGTGTGATACTTACTTAATGGGAACAAATGCAATAACAACAGACGGACAACTTGTAAATGTAGATTCTATAGGAAATCGAACCGCTGCTTTAATGTTCGGACCAAAGAAAGTTATTATTATTGCATCTGTAAAAAAAATCATGCCAGATATAGACAGTGCTATAAAAAGAGTAAGGAACATTGCCGCACCTATTAATATACAAAGGATAGCTTCTTCAAGAGAAATAAAGACACCCTGCCTTGAAACAGGAAAATGTCATGATTGTCTGTCACCTGATTCTATATGTTCTCACATAGTAATTACAAGGTTATGTAATCCGAAAAATCGTATAAAAATTATTATAACTAATGAAGATATAGGATTTTAACTGTTCATAACAACCATATTCGGAGATTTTATTATAGGATGCCTAATTAATTCTTTTGTCCATTTGTTTTTTGCTTCATCAGTAAGCATTAATAAGACAGAATTAGGCAGTTTTGAGTGTTCTTTTTTTTCAATACAATCCTTTATTAGTTTATTTGTACTATAATCCGGAGATTCAAATCCTACTTTATAATAAAAAGGGATAGGATTTTCATTACTTCTATATGGTGAATAGCTATAGGCATATCCTGTTTCCGTTCTAAGCCATAAATTTCCAAAACCGCCATTATTCCAGCTTTCTTGTATTGCGGTTTTTATAAGAGCCGTACCGATTCCTTTATATTTATCTCCCTGTATAGATCTTAAATGAAGAATTTGCGGGATTATATTACTTGGTTTATCCAATGTATAATCATTATTCGGAAGGACACTATCACATTTCATATCCAAAAAACCGGCTTCTTTATTTTTTACATATAATTTTAATGATATAAAATCGCCGATTCTCTCTTTTTTTACTATCGCTGCTACATTATTATCAGTTGAACGTTGTTTTAATTGAACAGTTCCGACTTTTTTATATCCGTCAAAAGATGGTATAAAATTTGCTCTAACATGTTCGCTATTATATTTTTTTTGCTCAAAATCATTATTTAAAGATTTAACATGACTTTTTTTAACTTCTGATTTTTTATAATGATTTTTATTATCCGCAACGTATAATATCTGTGAAATTTTCATAATTTCCCCTTTACTTAGATTGTCCGAGTAAATTTTTACGATAAGCCGAAGGTGTTACAAAGCGGAGTTGAGCAACTTTACGGTTGCGAGGATCGAAATTACGTACGAACGGAGTTCGGTAAGCGAGGTTGGAAGCGAGTCAAGGCGATAGCCTAAGGAGCGACAAAACCAAGCGTAAAGTAATTTCAAGACAGCAAGCGTAATGTTGCGACACTAGATTAAATAAAAATTGAAAAATAAAAATTTTGCCAAAATAAAAAAAAACTTTACTAAACGTAAAGCCTTGAAAAAATTTTCTCAGACATAAAAAAACTAATTACTCATTAATTCTATTGCATTTTGTAATAATTGCTTATGAGATTTAATTAATTGATTAGCTAACTCCAATTGCATTTGAGCCTGTTGATAATATGAAGTATTAGCATCAAAATCAACATTAGAAAGTTCAATTAAACCGCTTCTTACCTCACCTCGACCAACAACAGGTTTTCCTGATTCAACAGTTTCTATAAATTGCCCTTCAGTGACTTCAAATAACTCCTGCGGATTATGGAAATTAATAATAGCAACTTTATACAAAGGAGTAGTAACTTTTCCGCCATCCGCTTTACCATATAAGATTCCGTCATCTTTAAATTCAAATTCTTCGTACTTACCAAGATATTTACCGTTAGAAGGATCTCTCCATAATTTAATATTTGTAGTAGGAACAGAAGCCGCACCACCGTCAAATGCAGTATCTACAAAAGAATCTGCGTCAACAGGTTTTGCGCCGTTCATTATTTCTCCTTTATCATTAAGTATATATCCTTGAACAGCTTGCCCGTCTTTACTTCTATATACTCCTTCTCCATCAAACTTAAATTCTCCGAGCCTTGTATAAACTAATCTTCCCTTGTCATTTCTTAAAACAAAATAACCTGAACCTTCTAAAAAAATATTTTCATCGGAAGTACCCGGAGAAGATTTTCCCTGTCCGAGATTCCTTAATGATGTATCCGCTATAGACCCGTCTAAGAATGTTTTAAATGTAAACTTTTTCTCTCTATACCCCGGTGTATACGCATTTACAAGGTTTTGTGCTATATCATTTACCCATTCATTTGTAATTCTTTGGGTATTTAAAGCATTAATAAATGCATCACGCATTATTTTTCCCCTCTTTCTTTTTTATTTCTGTTTTGTCTGTTATTTTGTCTGTATAATAAATCGTTGTACGGCAGATTTTGTTCATCAAATCTTTGTTTTAAAGAAGAAATATTATTTCTTAAATAATTTTCAACTTCTATATTTCCGGGAATAAATTCTGCTGTTACTTTCCCGTGTTTATCTATTTTTAAAATAACCGAAACATCATTATCAAATGAGATTCTTACAGGTTTTTGCGTATTTTGAGCTTTTTCTATTAAATTGGTCAGTTGATTTGTAACTTCAACAGTTCTTTTTGATACAACATTTTGAGCAGTGTCAATTTGAGAAATTGATTGAAAATTTCCTTCATTATTAACTTCAACCGTAAATTGCCCTTCATGCGTTAAATTTATAAAAAACATTGCATCTTCTATATTCATTGACAATGAATCGTAATCAAAATCAATATCCGGTAAACCATTCGTATCAAAATTATTTATTGCACCCGATAGAATTTCAGAAAAAGGCATATTAACTTCTGACATTATATTTTCTTCTTCCTTACTCATAACAGGAATTTGCATTTCTTTTGTATTTTCAATATTTTGTTTTGATTCTGTTTTAATATTCATAATTACCCTTTTTATAAATCTTCGTTTTCTTCTTCTTTTTTTTCTTTTGTTTTTTGAAAATATTTTTGTACTGCTACTTCCGATAACTGTTTATTTTCAAGAGCTTTTTCCTCTTCTTTATATGTCTCAAGAGCCTTTTCTTTATGTTTTTCGAGAACTTTTACTTCTTTTTCTTTTTCAATAAGTTTATCCTCTTCAATTCTTAAAACTCTTATAGCTTCTTGTAACTGTTTTTCGAGTTCATCTCCTTTTTCATACAGGTGTTTTAAATACTTATCATAAGAGTCAATTTGACTAAAATCTGTTGTTGTATGCATAATATGAATTACACCTGATATTTCCTCATTATTTTTGTCAATTAAAAGTTGAATCCTGTCTACCTCTTGTTTAGCTTTTAATACTTCTTGGAGTTGTTCTTCTTTCTTTTTTATTCTAAAATCCAAAACTTTTTGGAGTCTGTATCTGAATGGCATACATTTACCGATTATTTATACTTATACAGATTAATTATGTTATTTTTTTGAGTTATTAAGTACCTCTATTTGTATGAATTTAATACCTATTTAATTATTATTTTTAAAAAGTCAAAATTACGTTACGAACTGGACTAAATTCAATATTGATATATAATAAAGGAATGATAATATAACAAATTTTAAATGTTTATCGAAGGGGAGTATATGCCGTTAAAACATATAGATTTTAATATAGATACAGCACAGGGATACGGTATTTATAAAAATGAAAAAGAATATGAACTTCTGGATTATGTAAGTTCTGTAAACATTTCTTGCGGATTTCATGCCGGAGATCCGGTTTTAATTAGGGATTTTTTGTTAAAATGTAAAGAAAAAAACATAACAATCGGAGCACATATAGGATTTAATGATATAGCAGGACTTGGTTATCGCCCTATGGAATTGTCTGAAGATGAAATTGAAGCAATGGTTATATATCAAATAGGTGCTTTAGCTTCTTTTGCAAAAGCATATAGTCTTACAATAGACCACGTAAGACCGCATGGGGCTATGTATAAGCAGGCTTCAGAAAATTATGAATTCTCTTTAGCAATAGCAAAAGCTATACAAAAATTTGATAAATGGCTTGTTTATACGGGATTGGATAATGAAACACTTGATAGAGTTGCCTCAGATACAGGTATTATAGTTAATAAAGAATTATTCATAGATAAAATATATACTCAAGAATTTAAACCCGATTGGGATTCAAAAAAATATATCAGTGATGATGATGCTTTAAACAGAATAAGAACTGTTTTATTCTCATCACAAATAAAGCTTGGTAATGGTGTATTTATGCCATTAAAAGCAGATACAATACACTTTGATACAAAAAATCCCAATGCCTTAGAACTGTTAAAAAAAGCAAATGAAATAATAACTCCTACGCCATACAATTATAATAAAGCTGAATTATCAGGCTGGGTATAGGAGGAAGAATTGAAAATAAATAAATTTTCTTTAAAAATACCGAAAGATGCAGGATGGCTGCTTCCGGGGCTGGAAGTAAAACGCTGGTTTATACTTATTATAACAGGTGCAATTCTTGCCGCTATAGGTTTATGTATAATATCAGGACTCAGACCCGTATACAGACTGATTGATATTATAATGAATATAACTCAAATGATGCCTCCGGGATTAACAGGCTGGCTGTTAATAATCATAGGTGCAGCTTGTTTTTGTATAGGCTGGCTGAAAACTAATTATTCAATTTTGGATGCAAATAACGACAGAACAAGACATGCTTTGCTTGAAGACTTATATCGAAGAAGAAGACTTAATAGAGGTCCTAAGATTGTTGCTATAGGAGGCGGAACAGGGCTTTCTACAATGTTAAAAGGTATAAAAAAATTAACCAATAACATAACAGCCGTTGTAACAGTCGGAGATGACGGGGGAAGCTCGGGTAAGTTAAGAGAAGAACTTGGGGTTCTGCCTCCCGGTGATATAAGAAGCTGTATAGCAGCTCTGGCAGATGATGAAGATTTAGTTGCTAAATTATTTCAATTCAGATTTAAAGACTGTGCAGGGTTATCCGGACACAGCTTCGGCAACCTGTTCTTAACTGCTATGTGCGCTATTACGGGAGATATGGTTAGAGCGGTTAAAGAATCATCTAAAGTATTATCAATAAGGGGAAGAGTTCTGCCCTCTACTCTCGATGATATGAGATTAGCAGCAGAAATGGAAGACGGCTCCATTATTAAAGGTGAATCCAATATACCCGAATCAGGAAAAAAAATTAAACGCTTATTTACAGAGCCAGCTAACTGTAAACCTTTAGAAGATGCCATTTGGGCTATACATGATGCCGATTTAATTATTTTAGGTCCGGGAAGCTTATATACAAGCGTTATCCCTAATTTATTAATAAAAGATATCGCTAAAGCTGTTCATGAATCAAAGGCTAAAAAGATATATGTATGCAATATAATGACTCAGCCCGGAGAAACTGACGGTTTCACGGTATCTGACCATATAAAAACTCTTATCAGTCATGCACAATACGATAAAATTATTGATGCAGTGCTTGTTAATACTGATTTACCTGAGAATTTAACTGCGCCTTATAAAGATGCAGGTTCCGTTCCGGTTGTTGTCGATACTAAAGAAATAAATAAATTAGGAATTCAAATTGTTCAAAAAAACCTGATAGAAGATAAAAGGTATGAAGACGGACATTCTTCTTTTATAAGACACTCACCTCAAAGACTGGCAAGAATTATTTATTATTGGTTTCGAAAACATGAAAAGGATACAATATAATGTCTAATACGAATATAAAACCTGTCACCGTAAAAACTTTTCAAAAGATGAAAGAAAATAATGAAAAAATATCAATGCTGACAGCCTATGATTTTCCTACGGCAAAATATATTGATGAAGCAGGAATTGATTCAATTTTAGTAGGTGATTCTGTTGGAATGACTGTTCTCGGATACGATAGCACTATAAATGTCACTTTAGATGATATGCTGACTTTTACAAAGGCCGTTACAAGAGCTGTAAAAAGAGCCCTTGTCATTGCAGATATGCCGTTTATGACTTATCATGTTTCTAAAGAACGAACAATAATAAATGCGGGAAAATTAATTCAGGCAGGAGCCAAAGCCGTTAAACTCGAAGGAGCTTCCGATTTTATTTTAGATGAAGTCAATCATCTTGTTAATTCCGGAATAAATGTTGTCGGTCATTTAGGTTTTACTCCTCAATATATTAATACAATCGGCGGATACTTTATTCAGGGAAAATCCTATGAAAATACAATTAAACTTTTTGAATCAGCAAAAAAACTCCAAGAAAGTGGTGTCTTTGCTATCGTTTTAGAAATGGTACCCGAAGAATCTGCAAAATATATAAGTGAAAACTTATCCGTTCCGACAATAGGTATCGGTGCAGGAAAATACTGCGACGGACAGGTTTTGGTTATTGACGATATTTTAGGCAAAAAAACAGATAATTTTCATTTGCCGAAATTTGTTAAACAATATGCTAATATAAAAGAAGTTATGAAAAATGCAATTGAACAATATTCTAAAGAAGTAAAAGAAGGCAGTTTTCCTTCTTTAGAATATACTTTTAATTTAACAAAAGAGGAGAGAGATAAACTTAATGACTGCATTGTTAAATAATATAGTTGAAGTTAGAGAAAACATACAAAAATGGAAATCGGATAAAAAGACAATAGCCATAGTCCCAACAATGGGAGCATTACATTTAGGACATATTTCTTTAATAAAAAAAGCAAAAGAAATTGCAGATAAAGTTGTAGTAAGCGTATTTGTTAATCCTATTCAATTCGGACCAAATGAAGACTATGATAAATATCCAAGAACCATAGAACACGATAAATCAGTATGCGAAGAAAACGGAGTTGACATAGTTTTTGCTCCTGCACCTAAAGAAATGTACGGCGAAAATACCGTATTATCTAATACGGATTTAACATTTGTATGTCCGCCTTATAACATAGTAGACTGTCTTTGCGGTAAAACAAGACCCTCGCATTTTGACGGAGTTGCTACTGTCGTTCTTAAACTTTTTAATATTATTCAACCGGATTACGCTTGTTTTGGGCAAAAAGACGCTCAGCAATTATTTGTTATAAAAAAAATGGTTAAAGATTTAAACCTGAATATTCAAATTATCCCGTGCCCTATTGTAAGAGAGCAAGACGGTCTTGCACTAAGTTCCAGAAATACATATTTATCTTCTGAAGAAAGAAAAAATGCTCTCACAATATCTATGGCACTTAAAGAAATTAAAAAACTTTATTCAAACGGTATTAATGACACAAAAATACTTTTTGATACGGCAGTTTCAGTTTTAGATAAAAATCTTGAAATTGATTATATTGAATTTAGAGACTTTTCTACTTTTAAAAAAGCAGAGAAAGCAGAAAAAAATACACTTGTGGCTATAGCCGCAAAATCGGGAAATACCAGATTAATTGATAATGAAATATTGTAAATAATAAATGGCAAGAATTGATACTATTACGAATAAAATAAAATCTAATACAAGGTTTATGCTTTGTGTCCGTTTTATGCGTATATTATTCTTTTTTTATGCTTTTATATCTTTTGTATTTTGGTTCTTAAATTGTTTTGAAGTTGACTGGATATATCAATTTGAAAAACTGTTTATAGTCCCATATAAAATAGTCAGAAGTTTTTATCAGCCACAAGGTGTGAGTGCTGATTTTTCACTTGCAATAATAGGAGGTGCTTCTTTACTGCTGGGATTTTTCTGTGATTTCTGGTCTAATATTTTAATAAGAATTATTGATAATTTAGAAGATGAAAGAGATAAACAGATTCAACTAAAAAGGAAAAAAGACAGAATGAAACGTCAGGAGGCAAGAGCTGCAGTTTCGGAAGTAAATAATAATGTCCGAATGGAAAATTCTATGCTCCTTTTTATTATTATGCCTCATGTTAACAAAATTAAAAGAAAAGAGACAGATTTAGAATTAACTTTCCAGGAAGTTGATTTATGGAAACAACGGGTTAATAAGAAATTTATTGATAATATTATTTATTCTAAACCAATGCAAAAAGGTTATTACAGAAAGAATTTATTTCTCGTTTATAAAGATTTTAACTATGTTGATGAATTTATATATTATGCAAAACCGACTTTAGATTCAATTATAATGGAATTTAAAAAATACGGTATTTTTGTTTCCTTCTGCTATGTATTAAGCGCTTTATCTTTAATTGAAAATTTAGAAAAAGAACTTGATTGTATGGATACAATTTTATCCCTTAATTTTATTAACCAATTTATAGCAACGCAAAGATTCAAAATAAATTATGATAATAAAGCAAGAGCCCAATATACATTGCAGTATAAAGGTGAATATAACTTGTCAAAGAATTTATCAATAACAAATAATCAGCCTTTATATATATTATCAGAGAATAACAGAACAGGAGCAAGCAAATGATAATGAAAGTAACAAGAATGGAACATAATAAACACCTGCCTGAGTATAAAACAGAAGGTTCATCAGGAATGGATTTATATGCGGCAATAGAAAAACCAATAACACTAAAACCGTTAGAAAGAGTGCTTGTACCTACGGGAATAAAAATAGAAATTCCTGTAGAATATGAAGCACAAATTAGAGCCCGTTCAGGTCTATCTGTTAAACACGGGATAACATTAATAAATGCAGTAGGAACAGTAGATGCCGACTATAGAGGTGAAGTCTGCGTAGGGCTTGTCAATATTTCAAATGAGGAATATACCATTAACCCCGAAGACAGAATTGCGCAAATGGTTATAGCAAGAGTTGAAAAAGCTAAAATCGAAGTAACCTCAGAGCTTGCGAATTCTTTAAGAGGTGAAGGCGGTTTTGGTTCAACAGGATTTTAACCGAATAAATGATAACCGGTTATAAATGAACAAATTAAAAAGATTGCCGATAAAACGTATGTAACATGATTCAGACCTTTTTCGGCACTTTTTTGTGATGAAAATAAATTTGCGGCACCGCCTATTGCACCCAGTCCGTCGCCTTTTGGTGAATGCAGCAGCACCAATAATATTAATAAAACACCTGATATTATCTGTATTATCCAAAAAATAGTCAACATTATATTTTATCCCTTATTTTTCTTTATGAACAGAGTCTAACACAAACATAATTTTTTGTATAACATAATCATAATTTGTATTAACCAATAAAATTTTTTTCAATTTAGATTTATCACCGCTTATAATTTTTATTTTTGACTTATTAATATCTAAAATATCACTCAAAAATTCTATTAACTCTTTATTTGCCTTATTTTCAATCGGCGGAGAAGAAATTTTAATGCGAACATAATCTTGTGTATAATCTAAAATTTTATTAAATGAAGAATTAGGTACAAGTTTTACGCAAAAAATCATACCATCCGATGCTTCATACAAAAAATTATATTTTTCAACCATACAATAATTATACATCAACTACAGTAAGTTTAATAAAAGTATGGAAAAATTGAAAAATAAAGTGTAAAATGGTTGAGCGAGGTCAATAATGGAACAGGAAAATATATTTCTCGGACTTGAAAACATATTAAAAGAGCAAAACAGGTCACAAGAAGATATAGATGAGATATATAGAGCATTTAAATTTGCACAGAAACTGCATGAAGGGCAGTACCGTGTAAGTGAAGAACCTTATATTATTCACCCCGTTGAAGTTGCAAAAATTCTTGCCACCTTAAAGGTTGATAAACATACACTAATGGCAGCGCTTCTGCATGATACCATTGAAGATACAGGAATAACACCCGAACAGGTTGAAAAAGAATTTGGTGAAGATGTTTTAAATTTGGTTTTGGGGATAACAAAACTTGATAAATTGCAGTTTAAATCTAAGGAGGAAAGGCAGGCAGAAAACTTTCGCCGAATGTTTATTGCAATGGCAAAAGATGTACGTGTTATATTTTTAAAGCTGGCAGACAGACTGCATAATATGCGTACACTTAATTATATGGCGCAAAATAAACAGGTCAGAATAGCGCAGGAAACTCTTGATATATTTGCTCCGTTAGCTAACCGTTTAGGTATCGGCAGGATTAAAGCAGAACTTGAAGATTTATCTTTAAGATATTTAAATCCCGAAAAATATTTTGAAATAGCACAGCTTGTCGCCCAAAAGAAAGTTGAACGTGAAAATACAGTTAAACTTTTGATTGATGAAATTTCTGAAAGTCTTAAAAAGAATGAAATAAACGCTGAAATCACGGGCAGAGCAAAACATTACTACAGTATTTATAAAAAAATGCAAAGACTCAATGTAGCATTTAATGACTTATATGATATAACAGCAGTAAGAGTCATAGTTGATACCGAAAGACAGTGCTATGAAGTTCTTGGAATAATTCACTCTTTATTTAAACCTATTCCGGGAAGATTTAAAGACTATATAGCAATGCCGAAAGGCAACGGATATAAATCTTTGCATACCTCCGTAATAGGACCAAAGCAAAAACCGCTGGAAGTGCAGATTAGAACAATGCAAATGCACAAAGTAGCAGAATACGGTGTTGCTGCACACTGGAAATACAAAGAATCAGGCTCTATTAAAGCTGAATCAAATGATGATATTAAATTTTCCTGGATGCACCAGATGATAGAACTGGATAAAGAAGCTTCAAACGCTAATGAATTTGTTGAAAAAGTAAAGCTTGATTTATTTGATAACCAAATTTTTGCATTTACGCCAATGGGAGATATAATTGATTTACCTTTAAATGCAACCCCCATTGATTTTGCATTCAGAATACACTCCGAGGTAGGTTATAAAACGACAGGTGCATTAATAAACGGAAGAATAGCCCAGCTTGATACAAAACTTAAAAACGGTGATATTGTTGAACTTTTCACCTCTAAAACGGGAACACCTAAACTTCACTGGTTAAAATTCTGTGTAACTAAACAAGCTCAATCCAAAATAAGACAATGGTTTAAGAAACATAACCGTGACGAATATATTATTACAGGCAGAAATATGCTTGAACAGGAAATCGGAAAGACTGCCTTTGATGAAAATATCAAAAACGGAAGATTTCTTGAAATTTCAAAAATATTGAATTATATATCAACAGATGATCTTTTTGCCGCAATAGGGAATGGCGAAACTACTATAAATAAAGTCACAAGCAGAATCAAAAAAACTGTTGAAACAAATGAAGAGCAATATGTTTCAAATAAAAAGAAAAGCCAGTATAAAGATGAAATTGAAGGTCTTGAAGGAATGCTGTACAGCTTTGCAAAATGCTGTTCGCCCGTACCTGGAGAGCATATAGTAGGCGTTGTAACCAGAGGTAAAGGTGTTTCAGTTCACAGAATTGATTGTCCGTCTTTAGATACCGTACCTGAAGAAAGACTTATGAAAATCAGCTGGCGTAACAGTGAAAATTCCAACAAAACTTATGTTACTTCTATCAGAATTAATTGTGTTGATAAAGTCGGAATGTTAAAAGATATTCTGGTTAAAGCCGCAGATTGCGGTATAAATATTACTTATGCCAATGTCAAAACAAATTTTGCAAAAAAAGTCGGAACCATTGAACTTGGTGTTGAGGTTAACGGTATAGAAAAACTAACGGATGTTATTAACGCATTTCAATCCTTGCCTGATGTACATTCGGTTAAAAGGATTCAAATGAATTCAAAAGTTAAGCCCATAAATGCTGTTAAACAGAAACCAAAAAAACAGCAGAAAACTCCGAAAAATTAATTTTCAATCAAAACTTTTTCAAAGGCACTAAGAGCTTCAAAACCTACAAGTTGTTCAAGAGCAGCTCTGTGTTCCAAAAATTCAAGTTCTAATTTTGCTTTATTATCAACGGCACTTCTGTAATACGCATCAGCAACCAATAACTGTTCTTCCGTATTGTAAACTCCGGAATTATATCTTGCTTCACGTGTTTTAATATTTTTTTCAACAATTTTAAGCATATTATACGCCGTCATATAGTCAAAATATTCATCTATAACTCTTTTTTGTAAATCATCAACCTTGGTAATTAAAACAATCATATCCGCATCTGTAACTTTTGTGTATTTATAATTTAAATCTTTATCATTAAAAGAAAGAGAATTTAATAAGTGACCGCCGAATAAAGCTGTTGTAGCGGCAAACGGATTACCCAACCCCGCACCTGCAATAGATGAAGCTGTAGATAATGGTCTTATTATTTTTTTTATTATTGTTTCATCAGGCTTATCCGCATCCGGATTTGCAAGTTTATAAAGTGCAAATTTTATTGTTTCACTCTTCGTTGCCGCACCTGCCCACAATATTTGCACATGCTCAAGCATTGCTTCTTTTTCTATTGTCATAAGCTTGGATATTTCAGTTGACAAATCTTTCAATGTTGTATCCGCATAAGTTGTATTTCTCAAATAATCTCTTTCATAAGATGCGGTTTTTTCTTTTTGTGTTTGACTCAAATCCTTAACTTTATACTCTTTTTCTAAACTATAACTTGTACCAAGTCTGTATACGGGTTTTTTAGGCTCTTTTAACGTGTCAACGGAAGCACAATTTCCCATCTGCATACTCAATAACATTATTAACAACAAATATGTAATTTTCTTCATTTGTTTATTTTTTCCGTATTTATAAGCTGATTTTTTAAAGCATACTGAGATAAAATCAAATTATCAACAGCTTCTTTACCTGCAAGCCGTTCAAGAGCCAAATAATATTTTTTAGCGTCCTGCTCCTGTTTATACTCTTGAAGCTGCATATCTTCATATAATGCCGATGACACAACAAGTTCGGTCAATGAATTATTTTGAAGCGCCTTTGAATAATTCTTATTATAAAGAATTATTCTTGACCTTGTATCTTTTAATTTATTCAAGGAACCTTTATATTCATAATAAGAAGAAATAATTTTTTCCTGCAGTTCTTCTATTGTACCAGCCAGTTGAATAAGCTCGGTATCCGTAATAGGAGTAGATTCCATAGTGGAAGACTCTTTATTAATAAAATTATTGGCAAGCCTTCCTGCCGAAAATGATGCGGACTGCAGCATTGCATTTGACCCTGTAAACATAGGAATAAAACTTGCACCGTATATCAAAGACGATAAACTCTTTGCCATTAAAGACGAATGCAATCTTCTTTGTGATTCCGGCGTATTCAATTTATTCATTGTAAATTTTATCAATGTATTATTATTTATTGTTGCCTGCCAAAGTGCTTCTATATCTTTAACTTCTTCTTCTTTTTGAATCCTTATCAGATTTTCAATTTCTTCTCTGTTATTCAAAACCAGATTTTTTTCACTTAAATTTTTTTCTCCGCCGAGTTTTAATTGATTTTTTTCTTTCAATTCAAGATTAATGACTTCTGCTGCGCAAGCGACTTGCGAAAATAAAAAATATATAAAGATAATACTAACTAAAAGTTTTTTCACTTTTTCATCCCTCTACTTTTTTATATCACATAAATAAAACACTTTCCATTAAAGTAAACAAAAAGTTAAAAAGGCAGTTTTCTAAGTTCTCTTATATGTTTTGTTATTTCATTTTTAATTCCCGTTTTCCCGATAGAAATTGCACCTTTTCCATATTTATTTTCTATTTTATCCATTAAGAGAGAAATCTTTTGGTTTTTATTTTGTAATCTGTCTGTTAATAACGATAATTGAACGGTATTACTATCTTGAAGACCGAAAACCAACACTCCCGATGAACGATAAATTACATTTTCTTTATACATAGTATAAAAGAGATTTAAAACTTTACTCATTAAGTTAAATTCACTGTTTGTAGGAGTTTCAAGATTTATTTCTCTATAATATACTCTAAAATCCTTTGTTCTAAGCATTACACACAAAGAATCAGCTTCTAAATTATAAGCCCTAAGCTTTTTACATACATTATGCAAGTGAATTGAAAGTTCTGTTTTTATATATTCTTTATCATTTGAAAATTCCGGAAAAGCACGGGTTTTTTGTATTGATTTCGGTTTTTCCATAACTCCATTAAGCGGTATAACACTTCTTCCCGAAAGTTCATACTTTAATTCAAGCCCCTTTTTGCCGAATAATGTTTTATAAAAATTATCATCTTTTAATAATATTTCATGCGCATAGAAAATTCCGTACTTTCTTAAAGAACGTGCTAAGTTTCTTCCGATTCCCCATATTTCTTCAACTTCAATATTTTCAAGCTCGTTTAAAATAAGATTATTTTGTATTTCATAAATACCGATTCCTTTTTTTGCCTTATGATTAGCAAGTTTTGCAAGAATTTTTGTCGAAGCCAGCCCTATAGAAACAGTTATGCCGATATGAGTTTCTATATCATTTTTTATTAAAGCTGTCAGAGTTTTATAGTCAATTTTAAATATTTTATCACTGCCCGTAATATCAAGAAAAGCTTCATCAATGGAATAAATATCAACTTTATCCGAATATTTGCTTAAAAGAGTCATCATTCTTGTTGAAATTTCATGATACAAGCTGAAATTTGAACTTAAATATACAGCCTCAGGAAAACTTTTTTTTGCCATAAAGTAAGGCATTCCCATTTTTATTCCCATTTTTTTTGCCTCGTTAGAACGTGCAATAACACAACCGTCATTGTTACTCAAAACGCATACGGCTTTTCCCTTTAAAGAAGGATTTATCATCTGTTCACAAGAAGCAAAAAAATTATTGCCGTCAACAAGTATTATTTTTTTATCATTCATAGTCAACCTTAAAAAAAACTGCGGGGTTAAAGGGAGGAATGACAACCCCGCTAATCATTAAACTTTTGAATAATTAAAACTTTCTTACTATCCCTTTTGCAACTCCGAAGATAATAAGTTCTTCTTTAGGGTACAAATTAGGATAATTGGAATTGGCCGGCTCCAGCCATACTTTTCCGTTTTTATTTCTGTAAGTTTTTAAGGTATATCCGCCGTCAATAAATGCAATAACTATATCACCGTTTCTTGCCGTGTTTGTTTTTTCAACAACCACTTTATCACCTTCAAATATACCTAAATCAATCATTGAATCTCCTGATACCGTAAATAAGAAAGTAGAAGGAGCATTTATATCAAAACTTTCATCCAATGAAACTCTTTTTTCAACATAATCGTCCGCTACGGAAGCAAACCCTGCTTTTACGACGGAAGAAAACATTACGGCACCAAAAAGTTCTTTATTAATGAAAAATCTTCCGTTTTTTTCTTGGATTAAATTTTCCTCTTTAAGTTTATTAAAATACTGCCATACTGAATTTTTATGTTTAAACCCGAAGTTTTTTGCAATAACCTCAAAGCTTGGCAGCATTTCATTTCCGTATAATTCTTTTAATTTTTCAAAGAATGTTTTTTGTTTTTCCGTAAGCATATTTATATTATAGACAATCGTCTATAAATTGTCAAGTAAAATAAAAAAATTTTCAAAATATTAATAAATCATATATAATAATATAAACAATAAGAAGGAGTTTATTATGGCGAAAGATTGCAGTTTTGATATAGTATCCGAATTTGATAAGCAAGAGCTTGTAAATGCGGTTGATCAAGTTAAAAGAGAAATCGGTTCAAGATTTGATTTAAAAGGCTCAAATTCTGATGTAATTATGGATTCTGATAAAACAATCACAATAACAACAAATGATGAAATGAAACTGAAAAACATACTTGATATCCTGCAATCGAAAATGATTAAGCGTTCTTTAAGCATAAAAATACTTGACCCGCAGCCTGTAGAAAACGCTCTTGGCGGAAATGTTAGGCAAGTTTTTAATTTAAAAAAGGGATTAACACAAGATTTAGCAAAAAAAATCGTTTCAGATATTAAAAATACAAAATTAAAAGTTCAAGCTTCAATTCAAGGCGAGCAAGTAAGAGTTTCAGGCAAGGACAAAGATGACCTTCAAGCGGTTATTAAAGTACTTAGAGAAAATGACGATAAATATAATGTACCTCTGCAATTTCAAAATTACAGATAAAATTATATGAACTTCTAAATAAAAATATCGTTATAAGAAATAAAAGGATAGTATGAAATATAAATTAGCATTATTTGTTATGTTCTCCTTAGTTTTCTGTTTTTGTATAGAAGAAACAAAAGCAGAAAGTAATATATACAGACAAACTTTAAATGTGGGTGAAGACGATATTATATACACTCCGCAAGTAGATGACCCATATTATACGGGAAATAAAGAAGAAGAAGAAGAAGAAGAAGAAGAAAAGAAATCTGAAGAGCAACCGGACCCGGAAGCTGCTCCTTATTATGATTATTATCAAAATCCAATGGTTCCCGTATATCCTGTTTACCCGTATTACGGAGGATATTCAGTAACAGTCCCCGGAATTTGGGCAGGAAATGGGGGAGTAAGAGTTCATACAAATCTTAACGGACATAGTTATAATTATGGCGGTCAAGGTGTTTGGCATACCCAATATTACGGGCATCCGGCACCGCCTCCGCCGCCAAACAATTGGAAACCTCCTATGCCAAATAATAAGCCGCCTATACCGCCTCAGAAATTTCCGCAAAACGGTCAGAATCAAGGACCCAGACCCTCTCAAGGCGGATTCGAACATCATAGACGATAATTTTAACAAATAAAAAAAGAACCCTTTATAAAAGGGTTCTTTTTTATATTAATTAAATTATTAATATCTGTAGTGAGCAAATGCTTTATTAGCTTCTGCCATTTTGTGAGTATCTTCACGTTTTTTGCAGGCAGCACCTGTTCCATTTGAAGCATCCATTAATTCATTGGTTAATTTTTCAACCATTGATTTACCGCTGCGGTGTTTAGCAGCATCTATTAACCATGTTGAACCTAAAACCATACCTCTATCTGCTTTAACTTCAAGCGGTACCTGATATGTAGAACCGCCGATTCTTCTTGCTTTAACTTCCAATAAAGGAGTTGCATTTGTTAAAGCTTTTTTAAATATTTCAATAGGTTCATCTTTTGATTTTGTTTTTAAGTTTTCTAATGTTGAATAAAATATTTTTTCTGCTACAGATTTTTTACCACGTCTCATTAATCTGTTTATAAAGCTTGCAATATCAACACTATTATATACAGCGTCGGGAGCAGGTATTCTTCTTGCAGATTTACTACGTCTTGACATTATAAATCACCTTTCTTATTTCTTTTTAGCTCTTTTAGCGCCGTATTTAGATCTTGATTTAGCTCTATTTGCGACACCTGCTGTATCAAGTGTACCTCTAATTATATGGTATCTAACACCGGGTAAATCTTTAACCCTTCCGCCTCTAATTAATACAACAGAGTGTTCTTGAAGGTTATGACCGATACCTGGTATATATGAAGTAACTTCAAATCCGTTTGTTAATCTTACCCTTGCTACTTTTCTAAGTGCAGAATTAGGTTTTTTGGGAGTTGTTGTATAAACTCTTGTACAAACACCTCTTCTTTGAGGGCAATTTGTTAACGCCGGTGATTTAGTCTTATCAGTTGTTCTTTTACGTTCTTTACGTACTAACTGTGCTATTGTTGGCATATTTTCTCCTTGTATACTTTCATTGTGCCGTAATCTCCTGCCGCCTCCTCGCCGTCATTTGACTACCGCCCGTGGTACGTTCAGCACAAACTTTACCACTCACTTTACTTTATTTATAGTAATACAACAAGCAAAAAACAATGTCAACTCTATAAAATTCATTATATAAAGTTAATTTAACAATATATTTTCTTATTCTATTTTTATTTCATTCGCTCTATGAGCCATTCCTGTTTTAAATTCAAAGTTTTCTATTATATTATCTTCATTTTTAAACCAATCTTTAATGAGGATTGAATCTTTAGTATCATCTATCGTTATCAGCATATCATCTTTTTCTTTAATAAAAGATAAATCAGCCCATGTTATTCCGTCTCCGAAATATATTGTATCATTACCTTTAAAGTCAGAAACAATATCATTTCCGTCGCCTTTATTAAAGATGTATGTATCATTTCCAAAGACACTGACAATATTATCATTACCTTGAGAGCCTCTTATGATATCGTCACCTTCTGCAGTTTCATTTTCATCATTATGGTCGGGATATATTTCATCATCACCGTCACCTGCAATTATAATATCATTTCCCTGGCCGCCTCTTAAAATGTCGTTTCCGTTTCCGCCATATATAATGTCATCATCAAGCCAGCCGTCAATAATATCGTTACCATCGCCACCATCTAAAATATCATTACCGCTTCCGCCTATAAATCGGTCATTTTTGTTCCCGCCATATATTACATCGTCGCCTTTTCTCAAATGTAAACCGTCTAATTCCTCATCTTCGGCTGCTCTGTAACATTCTGAAGCCTGCTTTGATTCATGTGCTTTTTTTAAAGGAACTCTTGCCAATGAATCTATCTTCCATTTAAGGTCTCTGTCATTTTGCGTAAACAACGTATAAAAACAGTTATCATTATATACATCAAATGCTTTATCATCCAAAATTTTATCCCAAAGCCCCAAACCTTTTATAACGGCTGCTGTCTGATAGACCTTTTCTTTACCTTTTGTTTCATCTATTTCAATTTGTTTATTTAAATATTTATTTATTTTTTTCATATTTAAAAAATATAAATTTTGTTTAGGTTTTGTATCTTTCAAATCGGGATTGGAGAAAAGCATTTCATTCATTAATGAAGCGTAATAATACAACCTTAATACATAATATCCGTCTTCAAGCAATTGTCCCGCAACAAGATTGGGATTTTTCGGGTTTTCTCCGTCATGACTTGCATCATAAGTTGAAAAGAATTTTCTTCCCATAACCTTTTCGAGCGTACTTAAATGTTTTGCATTTATATATTCACCTCTTGAGTTCTCATCTATATTTTCAGAACCTGACATTTTAAATAATATATTATCTATTATTTCTAATCTGTTTTCTTCTTTAGTTTCAGGGTTCATAAAAAGTTCCGCTAAATCTTTTATTTCGCCTGTTTTATCTTTTCTTACAGCTGTATATAAAGAAGGCATATCCCCCGACGGCACAATATTAGGGAATGAATATTCCTTTTTATTCATTTTATCAAGTACATCATTATAAAATGTTTTTACGGAATATATTTTAGAATATATTATTTCCGTATAAGTTTGTAATATTGGATTTTTTGATGTAAAACGCAATATAGATTCTTGTATAGAACTTTCGCATTCTATACATATAAGAGTTAATATAACTAATATTAAGAGGATTTTTTTCATTAAAAATTATTCTTTGTTTTTAAGTGCATTATTAAGTGCAATTTCAAGTGAAGCTATTTTTCTTTGAAGAGCTTCTTTGTCATCTGAATCTATTTCATTTTGCTGAGATAATTTTTCGGTTTTCCTTGCATAAAATTCAATCTGATCTCTATATCTCATACCAAGCACAACAGAGTATACAAAACCTGAAAATACTCCTATTAAATAAATTCCGAATATTACAAAAAATGTATTTAAAACTATATATGAATTATCTGGTGAAATACTAAATTGAGTTGTTGTATGAGCATTATAATTTACAACCAAAAGATATAATAATATTGTGAAAAATATTGTTTCGACTGCAGTTAATAATATTTTACTTTTCATCTAGTACTCCTTAAGTATTTTAAAACTTTTTTAATATCTTTATCAGGATCTATCGTAAGTTCAATTATATCATTATTTTTTAATACGGCAAATTTTAAACTGTATGCTTGAAGAACCTGCTCTGTAGTCTTAACTTTAAATGGAATTTTATTATAAAGGCTATCGTTAACTATCGTATGAGAGATATATGACATGTGAACCCTTATTTGATGAGTTCTTCCCGTTTTTAAAGTCAGTTCTACAAAAGAAAATCCTTTAAATTCTTCAAGCACTTTATACATTGTAATTGAAGGTTTACCGTCATCAACCACCGCCATTTTTTCGGGTTTGTTGGGATTTCTGCCTATAGGATAATCTATTATTCCTTCTTTTTGTTCAAAATTCCCGTGAACTACGGCTAAATACTTTCTGATTGCCGTTTTATTTTTTATCTGCTCAGCTAAAAATTCATGTGCATTATTATTTTTAGCGACCATTAAAAGCCCTGATGTATTTCTGTCAAGCCTATGAACAATTCCGGGGCGCAAGATTCCATTTATATCCGATAATCCCTCATAGCCGTATTTATATAATAGTGCATTTACAAGTGTATGCTCGGTTTCTTTTGATGTCGGATGAACTATCATATTTTTAGGCTTATTTACAACTAAAATATCATCATCTTCATACACAATATCAAGCTTAATATCTTCTCCCTTAATCAAAATAGACATTTCATCACTTAAAAAAACCGTTATTTCATCATCATTTTTTACTAAAAAAGACGCTTTTTTAACTTCACCGTTTACAAGAACCTGAGATTTTTTAATAAGATTCTGCACGCAAGAGCGTGATTTAAAGATATCCTGTGAAGTTAAAAAAGCGTCCAATCTTATAGGACTAGTCAAAGATTGGACGCTAAAAATATATTTTTTCGGCATTGAAATTTATTCCTATCTTCTTGATAAAAGAGATAATATTAATCCCAAAGCACCAAATACTATCATTATATCAGCTACATTAAAAACAGGGAATCCGTTCAAAAAATTACAATGGATATAATCTATAACATAACCGTTTTGGATTCTTTCAAGCATATTCATAAATATACCTGAAGAAAGAAAAGCCAAAGCCGATATATTAGGCTGTGTTAATCTTCCTGATAGCATTATAACCCCGAATACTATAGCAGCAACAGTTATAAATGAAGCCATAATAAGCATTTCAGGCTGACCTTGAAATAAGCTAAACGCAGCACCTGTATTATGTACCTCATACAAAGTCAAAGCATTATTACCGACTTGTCCAGTAGGCGACATTTTTATAGCTGTTAAAACTATATATTTCATTCCATATATTATTGCAGAATACAATAATGCTAAAATACCAAACCTTATAACCGCAGATAAATCAATTTTTCTGCCTGATGACTCATTCTTGTAATGTCTCTGATTCATTTTTATTCTCCTTTTCAATAACATTAGATGGATTTTTATGTAATACATTAACTCTGGACATAACAAAAGCCATGCCTGTCATAGTAAATACAATTTCAGGGGGCTCAATAGCCGCTCTTGAAAGACCTATAGTTACAGCAGCATATTCGTTTGTATTATTTGTATTAGATTTTAAAATACGTTCAATCACACCTGATTTAACTGATTTAAAAATATCTTTTTCACTTACCTGCGGATAAACAATATTTTCATTAACAATAGACCCAATAACCATAACACCATTTGGCGGTTGAGCCGTTATTTTCACTTCATAATCACTATTTTCAGGCACATATAAAGGAGCTGAAATTTCTATAGGCATATTTTTTGCTTCTCCATATTTTAATGCTACTTTTTCAGATTTAACATTTGAAGAAGTTATTTGCCATTTATTACCTTTTTTTTCTAAATAATCCGTATAATATAAATCAGAAGAAATTAATCCGTAATCACCAACAGTTTTTTGTTTTTTTGTTGTAGTACCAATTGAAAACTCATGAATATCAACAGTTGCATATTTTCCATCTGTAACTATACTATCAAGTGTCATTGTATTTTCTACATCTTTATAGGCATCTTGAGCTTTTGAAATCATTTCAAAAATTGTAGATTTATCAAATCCGTCATTATTAACATAATCATCTGAATATAATTCTTTTAATTTTTCTATTTCATTATTATCAGAATATTTGTTGAATTTTTTATAAAAACTTCTTATTTGAGTTTGAGGAGAACGCTGTAGTTTATTTCTTAAACTAAACTTCTTAATAAAATCAGACTCTTCATCTTTCAAATCAGCCGGATTAATTTGAATAGAAACTGTATCAACTTTTTTTATTTCCTGCGGTAGTGCTAAAACATCACAATTAACACTTGATACAATTGTCAATAAACATAAAATATTTAATAATAATTTTTTGCTCATAATAACCTTTATCTATTTTCATCTCTATTTCTATATACTAAACAAAAAGCAAAATCCGTGCTTACCAATAATAAGTTTATTACATATAACCAAAAAACGATATCCATAGAATTGATGATTTTATTAATAATGCCGCAAATATAGCCGATTATAATTAAAGTAAGAAATAATCTGCTTTTTCCTTTAACATTTTTTGTTTTATATGTTTTTATAACTGCAAACGGCCAGCTCGCACCGAAACATATAAGCATTGCCGCTTCATATATGCTCATTGATTTTATTTGAAAACTTTGTAACAAAAGTTCCTGCATTATTTACTCCTTAGAATATTTCTAATTGTAGCACAAATTATGTTTTTGGTAGAATGAATATATAAGGAGAAATAATGTTACTTGTTATAGATATAGGAAATACAAATTTAACTCTGGGTGTTTTTGATAGGGATAAATTACTTCACTCTTGGAGATTATCAACGGAAATTACAAGAACAGAAGATGAATACGGAATTTTTATTAAAAATTTGTTGATATCACAAGATTTGGAAAATAAGATATCAAATGCGGTAATATCAAGCGTAGTAGTTCAACTCACAGACAGAATTGAGCTTGCGGTAAAAAAATACCTAAAAATAGAATCATTAATAATTTCTCATAAACTAAAAACAAATATTGTATTAAAGACAGATAATCCTTCTCAAATCGGAGCAGACAGAATTGCGAATGCAGCAGGTGCAGCAGTTCTATATAAGACTCCCGTTATAGTTATTGATTTTGGAACGGCTACATCTTTTGACATAGTTAACGCCAATAATGAATTTGTAGGCGGAATAATTACTGCAGGCATGAAAATTCAAGCTGAAGCATTGAGTTCACATACATCTAAACTTCCAAAATTAAACATAGAAGCGCCAGAAAATATAATAGGAAGAAATACAATAGAAGCAATGCTTTCAGGAATAGTAAGAGGACATGCCGCTATGATTGACGGACTTATTGAAGGCTGTGAGAATGAACTCGGACAAAAGGCTGTAATTGTTGCTACAGGCGGATTTTCTTCTGTTATTAGCAAATATTTAAAAAGAAAATTTGACTATATAAACCCTGATTTAACTTTATACGGAATGCAAATTCTTTATGAATTAAACACAAAAACTAAGGAAACAAGCCTAATTTAGGAACTGTGTTTTATAAATTAAATCGGTTAATTCTCTAATTGCACCTTTTCCACCATTTTTAGAAGAAACGAAATGGCAGATTTCTTTAACTTCATCCACTGCATCATTAGGGCATGCCGATAAACCAACCTCTTTTAATACACACAAATCAGGTAAATCATCACCCATATATGCTACTTGCGAAAATTCCAAATTAAATTCTTTTAATAACTCATTCATTGCAATGATTTTGTTTTTCTGCCCCATAAATAAACGTGTCATACCGAGATTTTCAAACCTGTGTTTAACAGTGGCATTTTCTCTTGCAGTTATTATACAGGTTATAATTCCGGCTTTTGTAATCATAACAATGCCTTGACCGTCTTTAGCATTAAAAGTTTTATATTCTCTGCCATTTTCATCATAAGTAATGCTTCCATCAGTCATTACACCATCAACATCAAATACTGCCATTTTAATTTTGGAAGCCTTACTTTTTAATTCAAGATTATACACTATGCAACACCTGCTCTTAATAAATCATGAATATGTAATAACCCTATAGGTTCACTATTTTCATTACAAACAGCAAGTGACAATATTGAATATTTTTCCATTAAAGCCAATGCCTTTGACACCATAGCATCAGCCTGAATTGTTTTTGGATTTTGTGTCATGACTGTTTTATTTTTTAGTATTGATACATCAGGATATCTCAAAAGTATTCTTCTTATATCACCATCAGTTATAATACCCGTTAATTTATTATCAGAATTAACAATTAAAGCAAGACCCAATCTTTTCTTCGTAATAAAATCAACTGTTTCAAGGAAAGTATCATCTTCATGAACAATAGGCAACCGTTCAGTATCTTTAAGCATTAAATCTTTAACAAGATATAATATACCCTTGCCGAGAGTACCAGAAGGATGATATAAAAGGAAATCTTCCAAAGAAAAACCTCTTTTTTTAAGCAGACAAACAGCCAAAGCATCACCCATTGCAAGTGTCGCAGTAGTACTGGCTGTCGGAGCCTTACCTAATGGGCATGCTTCTTTTTCAACTGATATATCAAAATATATATCAGCTAATCTTCCTAAAGTTGAAGCTTGATTACCTGAAAATACAATTAAAGGAACTTCAAATCTTTTTATTAAAGGTAAAAGATTTAATAATTCAACAGTTTCACCGCTGTTAGAAATAGCAATAACAACATCTTGCCTGGTTATAATTCCGGAATCACCGTGAGTACTTTCCGCCGGATGTAAAAAATATGCAGGAGTGCCTGTTGATGAGAGGGTTGCAGCTATTTTTCTGGCTATCAAACCGGATTTCCCCATTCCTGTTACTATTACTCTTCCCTTTGAAGATATTATTACATTTAGTGCATTTTCTAAATTTTTGTTAATTCTTTCTTTTAGCTTGAGAATAGAATCTGCTTCTATTTGAAATACTTCTTTTGCTAAATCTTCCATTGTATTTTTTTGAATTGTTTCCACTTTTTACCTTCTATCGTTTATAATTAATTATACACTATAATAAATTAACTGTGAATTTTATTGTAAATTATAAATATTGGAAATTATGAAACAGGAAAAATCTTTAAACATTTTAAAAAATATTAACATAATAATAGGGTCATTAGTAATACTTTCAAATTTGCCTGCCTTTATTTTCTGCGGAAGTAATAAAATTAATTTTGTTTTAATAAGTATTTTCTTAAATATTTGTTTATTTTTTCTTCATGGATTCTTAATTATAAAAAAATCAAAAAAGAATATAAATGAAATGAAAAGAGAAGCTTTATATATAAACTATCCTCTAAATATAACTACATTTATGTTCTGCATATTTTTAATATTCGTATATAGTATAGTAAGCCTTTATACTATAAATAGTGAAGCTTTAAACCTAGCATTTATATTTACATACTTTTTAAATATCTTATCATTATTGTTACCATCCATATTGATATTAGCATATATTTGTTTTATATTTCCGGCATTTATACTGCCCGGAATTTCATCAAACAAGCAAGATTCTCAAAGTATGGAATATTTAATTGTATTTTTTATTATATTTCTAATTATGTCAGGATTTAAACTTATTTCATACTCGGTAAAAGCAATAAACATAGACAAACAAGATAAATATAAAATAGTAAAAATGCCTTTTCGGTATTCTAATCAATATCTAAAAATAAAAAATATAAGTGAATACGGAAAGAAAAAACTTTCCTATGCAAAAGTTGTAGTGCCATTTGCATATACTTCAGAATCATTCAAATATAACAGCTATGAAGAGGCTGAAAAATTCTGTAAATCTATAGGTGCAAGAGTACCTAATTATCTTGAAATGTACAATATTGCCTTCAATAAATTTAATATATTTGGAGAAGATTATTATTGGACAAGTAATAAAGATGGCTCCGTCCCTGTCCTTATACATTTTAAAAATATGTCCTATAATGTAGTTAAATATAATCAAAATATTTCTCCAACACTGCATTGCGTAGCAAATAAAGATGATAACAATAACATATTTAAGAGAAATCATTTTTACAGGAATTTTGATACTCCCGAAGAAAATACTATGACTTTGGATCAAAATTATCAAAAAACAGAAGTAAAAACGAATGATGATATTATTGTCTATAGCCCTGATACTGAAAAGAAATTTGTAAATTTCTCGGTTAAAGAAGTATCTTCTGATATAATGATAAACTTAATTAAAAAAGGTTATGACTATAATCCGAAATTAAAAATAAACTCAAAATATGAAACAAATGACCAAACTCTTTCAATGAGAATAACACCATCTGCCAGTAAAAAATATATAAGATTGTGTTATTATCCGTTCATGGATTACGGTAACTTAAGTATAGAAAATGAAGCGCAAATATGGAAACAAAGTTTCTGTTCACCATTTATAATATTATTAGAACCAAATGCCATTATGAAATCAAAAAATGAAGCAGCTTCTTATTGTACAAAAAAAGGGGGCAGATTACCTAATATACCCGAATTAAACGGTATTTTAAAAACACTAAACATAAAGAAAACAGGTGAAAAATATTGGACAAATAATAAAATTACAGATAAGACCACAAAAGAAAGAAAACCTGTACTGGTATTTTATAAAGATACAAGATTTATGAAAATAAAAGTTCTTGATTCAAAAGAACAGGATAATGCCTACGCATTTTGTATAACAGAACCGGATTTCCCTTCAAAAATAATAGCAAATTATAAATCCAGATTTAAAGGTATAGATGGTTCCCCTTATGCAAAAGCCCAATGCCATTCTTGCTATTATTATGAAGTTCCTGATACCGTACTATTGAGTTATTAATGGAGAATTAATATGGAATTTGAACTAAATTTGCCACTTGAAGAACTTGAAAAAAGAACAGATAAAGATTATTTAATAAGAAAACCGCTTCTTGATAAGGATGCAATAGAATATAATAATTTACCAGATGGCGATAAAAAGGCATTGCAGCATCTTGTTAAAGCTGCGGAGTATGCAAATTTAATATATATGAAGCAGGATAATGAATTAAATATTCCTTTTCTAAAATATTTAGAGAAAGAAACGGAAAACGGCAATAAAGAAGCAGAACTTACAAAAATATTATTCTGCGCACAACTTGGAATAATAGGAATTGATTCTGAATCAAATAAAGTAATTCTCTTGAAAAACGCTGTTGAAAAGGAAGGAAAAGCATTCTATCCTTCAGATATTACTAAAGAAGAACTGCATTCAATTCTTAAATGTATGTTAAAAGAGGGAAAAACAGAAGAAGTAAAAAATATATTAAATCAAAGAACTATAGTAAAAAGAGACGGCAAATATTTAAAAGCCGTTGATTATACAGTTGAGTTTAAAGAAGAATTTAATAATATAGCAGATGAACTTGAAAAAGCTGCAATAGTTTCAACAAACAAAGATTTTAATGAATATCTTTTACTTCAAGTAAAAGCATTAAGGGGAAATGACCCTATGTTAGACGCTAAAGCGGACAAAAAATGGGCATCACTTCAAGATACTCCTTTGGAATTTACAATATCAAGAGAACAATATGCTGATTTACTAACAGGAACTGTTATAGAGGATGAAGAATTAAAAGAACTGCTTGATAAAAACGGAATAAATCCGATATCAAAAGACTCAATAGGTACAAGAGTAGGTATAGTAAACGAAAAAGGAACTCAAGATATACTTAAAATAAAAAATTATCTTCCTTTAATGGCTGAAAATATGCCGTATAAAGAAGAATATGAACAAAATATATCATCCGATGATGATAATCTTCAAACAATGGTTGATGTTGATATAGTATCTTTAAGAGGGGATGAAGGCGCCTACAGAGGTGGTATTACAATAGCCCAAAATCTTCCAAATAATGATAAGTTGTCACTTACAATAGGCGGCGGAAGAAGGAATGTATATCACAGACAAATAAGAACAAGTAATTCACCTGAAGCACTTGAAAGAAGGAAAAAGAGATTAAATGCGACATTAAATCCCGAACTGCATAAATGGTATAATCCTGAAGCAGACCATTGGTTTACAATAGGACATGAAAATGTTCACTCACTAGGACCAAAATCAGGTACGGAAGCATTGGGAAAATATAAGAATATTATTGAAGAAAATAAAGCGGATATGGGTTCTTTGGCTCTTCTTGACTGTCTTGTTAATGCAGGTGTATATACTGAAGAAGAAAAAAAACAAATACTTGTAACTTTTGGTGCTGACTGCTTTTTAAAAGCTAAACCGGAACTATCGCAAGCCCACCGTGTAAGAACAGTCATGCAGGCATATTATTTTATAAAAGAAGGTGCTATATTAGTAGACAAAGACGGAATTATAAACATTAATACAGATAAAATGGTTTCAACTGCTAACAAAATGCTTTCTGAAATAATTAAAGTCCAGCTTTCTCAAAATTTTAACAGCGGAGAAAAATTTATAAATGACTATTTTAAATGGACGGATGATATAGACAGAGTTTCAAAAAAACTTAGAGAAACAGATAAATCTTTAAATGGCATGATAGTAACTCCGTTAGCAGATTTTTTATGTAAAAATAGTTCTGTTTAGCAGTTGAAATTCTAAAATAACTGTGGTAGGATTAATGTATGGATAGTTATGTGAAGGGGTAAATCATGCAAATACAAGCTTTAAGTTCTGCAAATTCTACTTTAAACTGCCAACCTATAAAGCCTGTAAGTTTTGAAAGAGAAAATAATCTTGATAAACAAAATATTATTTTGCTTGATGATACATATACCCCTGATAATACTGCTATTATTGAACAAAAATATGATTTGGCATGTCAGTTAGCTGCTTATTATAAAAAGCAATATGAATCTCTTATTAAATCAGGTTTTATTGATGTTTAATTTTCATTAAGAGTTGGACTCAGCTTTTTTTATATGATATTTATTGTTTATGAATAGTAATGATAAATATTGGTGTGCATTTGCAAAATTAACAAAAACTTCATCAGCTTTTGTTAATAAATTATATGAATATTTTGGTTCCATAGAAGCAGCTTGGAATGCAGAGTTTTATGATTTGAATAAAATAGAAGGACTGTTAGAAAAAAGTGTAAATGCTTTTTTAAATGAAAAGAAGTCCATAAATCCTGATGAATGTATGGATTATTTAAATAAGCAAGGTATAACATTTATTAATCCTGAAAGCAGGGATTATCCTTATTTATTGAAACAAATAGACAATCCGCCTATAGGACTTTTTGTCCTCGGAGATTTAAATTTATGCAATATGGAACGGACAATAGCAGTAGTAGGGTCAAGAAAAGCAAGCGAAAATGCAAAAAATACATTGCGCTCAATACTTTCCGATTTTTCAAATACAGATATTTGTATAGTATCAGGACTTGCTGAAGGTATCGATACAACAGCTCATACCTGCGCGGTAGAAAATAATATGAAAACAATAGCTGTAATAGGCGGAGGATTTGATAAATTATATCCTAAATCGAATATTAAACTGTTTAATAAAATTATAAAAGAAGGATATGGTGCAGTAATTAGTGAATATTGGCCTGATATTGATGCAATAAGCTGGCATTTCCCCGTCAGAAACAGAATTGTTTCAGGGCTTTCTAAAGGGATTTTAGTAGCAGAAGCAGGATTAAAATCAGGAGCTATGATAACAGGGAAACTAGCATTGGAACAAGGCAGAGAACTTATGTGCATGCCGGGGTTAATTTCCAATCCCAATACACAGGGCATTTATAAATTAATAAAAGAAGGAGCTTCTATAGTTACATGTTCACAGGATATTTTAGACGTTATGAACTGGGAAATAAAAAAGACGGAAACTATTAGCGCAAAATCAGAAAACAATAATCAATTAACAAAAGATGAGAAACTGGTTTATGAATGTATACAAAAGGATTCCTTAACCGTTGACGAATTAATTATAAAAACCAACTTGAATATTAATGATTTAATGGTAATATTAACAAAGTTAGAATTGAACGGATTAATTTCTCAGGACAGAGGAGAAAGATATATATTGGTAGAGTAACATGCCCCAAAAAACAGAAAAGAAAAAAGAACACATATTAGTTATAGTAGAATCACCTGCAAAGTCTAAAACAATAAAAAAGATTCTAGGGAGTTCTTATGATATAGAAGCAAGCTACGGGCATATAAGAGATTTTCCGCCAAAAGTATTGGGATTTGACGTTAAAAATGATTTTACCCCAACATTTGAGATAATACCCGAGAAAAAAGCTGTTGTAAAAAAATTGAATGATATGGCAAAAAAGGCGGATAAAGTATATCTTGCATCCGACCCTGACCGAGAAGGAGAAGCAATAGCCTGGCATGTAAGGCAGGTTATTGAGGTTGATGACAGTAAAGTATATAGAATAGAATTTAACGAAATTACGCCAAAGGCTGTTACATATGCCGTTGAACACTCAAGACAAATTGATATGAAAAGAGTAAAAGCGCAGCAGACAAGACAGATTTTAGATCGACTGGTAGGGTATAAAATAAGTCCCGTTCTATGGGAAAAAATGAGAAATTATCATCTTTCAGCAGGAAGAGTTCAAAGTGTTGCACTTAAAATGATATGCGAAAGAGAAGATGAAATAAAAGCTTTCAATCCCGTTGAATATTGGAGCGTTTCTATAGATTTATTAAAAAACAAATCAAAATTTACAGCAGAACTTTCTAAATACAAAAACGCTAAAATTGATATTAAAAATGAAGAAGAAGCAAATAAGATTGTTGAATATTTAAAAGATAAAAAAAGGACATATAATGTCTCAAAAATATCAACAAGAAATACCCAAAGGAAACCCACGGCACCTTTTATAACATCAACCCTTCAAAGAGAAGCAAGCACAAAACTCGGATACGGTGTATCAAAAACAATGCAGATAGCTCAAAAACTGTATGAAGGAATAGATATAGGTTCAGACGGTCCCGTAGGGTTAATTACATATATGAGAACCGATTCGGTGAGAATTTCTGATGATGCTCAAGCTGCCGCTAAAGATTTTATTACTGAGAACTACGGCGAAAAATATTACCCTAAAACAGCAAATAACTATGTAAAAAAATCAAAAAACGTACAAGATGCACATGAAGCTATAAGACCATCATATATAGATAAAACTCCCGACAGTATAAAACAGTATTTAACAAATGAACAGTACCAACTGTATAAGTTAATATGGACAAAATTTGTATCATCCCAAATGGAAAATGCTCAGGTAAAAAATACAACGGTAGATATCGAAGCGGGTGATTGTTTATTTAAAGCAGGTGTTAGTAAAATTACCTTTGACGGATATTTAAAAGTATATAATGATGATGAGGACAAAGAAGCATCATCAAAAATACCTGATTTGAAAGAAGGGGATGAGCTAAAATTGAGTGAAGTTATGCCCAAACAGCACTTTACAAGTCCACCGCCAAGGTTTACGGAAGCATCACTTGTTAAGGCATTAGAAGAACACGGCATAGGAAGACCAAGTACCTATGCGCCTATTATTTCTAAAATTCAGCAGAAAAATTATGTTGAAAAAATTGATAAAGCTTTAGCTCCGACTGCTTTAGGCATGACATTATGCAAACAGCTTGTTGATTATTTTAAAGATATTATGAACTATGAATTTACAGCAAATATGGAATCAAAACTGGATGATATAGCTGAAGATAAACTCAAATGGAATGAAGTCATTAAAGATTTTTATACTCCATTTATAGAAACCGTTACTGAAGCAAAAAAGAATATGCAAAAAGTTTTGATAGAGTCTGATACATTATGTCCTAACTGCGGAAGTAAAATGGTAGTAAGAACAAGCAGATTCGGAACCCAATTTTTAGGCTGCAGCAGATATCCCGAATGTAAAACAATGCTTCCATTAAATTCCGATGGGCAAATTGTTGAACAGAACAAAGAAACCGACGAGAAATGCGAAAAATGCTCAAGTCCTATGGTTCAAAAAACAGGACCCTATGGTCCTTATCTTGAGTGCACATCACCTGAGTGCAGACACAGAAAACGCATAATAAAAACTACAGGCGTAAAATGTCCTAAGTGCGGTGAAGGTGAAATTGTATTTAAAAAATCTAAATATGGAAAGGTATTTTTTGCTTGCAGTAAATATCCCGATTGCGATTTCGTTTCCTGGAACGAACCTGTTAATGAGAAATGCCCAGAATGCGGAAATATACTTGTTAAAAAAATAACAAAAAAAGAAAAAAAATTAATTTGCAGTAATAAAAAATGTACATTTTCAAAAGAAATGGATGAATAAATTATGTATAAATTTGCGCTTATAGGATATCCTCTTTCTCATTCATTATCAAAAATAATTCATGAAGCAGCATTCAAATCATTAGGCTTAGAGGGATGTTATGAAATACTTGAAACGCAACAAGATGAATTAATTTCAAGAATTAAATATTTAAGGTCGAAAGGATTTCAGGGATTTAATGTAACAATTCCTTTAAAAGTACCAATAACATTATTTCTTTCAGGTGTGGATAATATAGCAAATGTCGCAGGCAGTGCAAATACTATTAAAATAATGAAAGACACATCAATGTTCGGATATAATACAGATGTATACGGATTCGTTGAAGCAATGCCTGATGAATTAAAAGATAAACTCTCAGGAAGCAAAGCCGCAATACTGGGTAATGGTGGGGCGGCAAGAGCTGTCGGGTGCGGACTATCCATTATGAAGGTTAAAGAAATTGACATCTTTGCAAGAAATATAATAAATGCTTCTGAAATGGCAGAAACACTAAGACCAAATTTTTCTAATGTTAAAATAAACTGCAAACAAATAGAAAGTCTCAAGAATTTATCAGAGTATACTCTTTTGGTAAATACTACACCTATAGGCATGAGAAGTAAAGCAATGGGAGTGACTCCCATATCGGAAGATATTATCAAAACTATGAAAAAAGAGTCATATATATACGATATTGTTTATAATCCTTTAAAAACAGAATTAATCAAATTAGCAAAAAAATACGAAATAAATACTGTTCAAGGTCTTGATATGCTGATATATCAAGGGGCTAAAGCATTTGAAATATGGACAGGCAAAAAGCCCGATGTTTTAAAAATGAAAATAGCCGCATTAGAAGCAATGATAGACTAAATATCTACATCTTTCATCATTGAAATGAGTGTTGAAATAGTAGAATCCATAGTAACACTGTCAGATATTCTTTGCTGTAAGAAAGCATTAATATCAGGCATTAATTCAATTGCGACATCAAGTTTTGGATTAGAACCTGCATTATACATACCAACATCAATTAAATCCTTATTTTCACGATATAAAGACATTAATTTACGCATTTTATTTGCAGCCTGCTTATGTTCTTCCGTAACAATTTCAGTAAACAAACGACTTATACTTCCAAGTACATCAATAGCAGGATAATGATTCATTTCCGCAATTTTTCTTGAAAGAAAAATATGCCCGTCAACAATACCTCTAACTGTATCAACAACAGGATCATTAATATCATCCCCCTCCATTAATACGGTATAAAGAGCCGTAATTGAACCTTTTGGACTATTTCCGCTTCTTTCTAAAGCTCTTTGAAGCCAAGAAAAAATAGAAGGCGGATAGCCTTTTATAGTAGGCGGTTCACCGATAGACAATCCTACTTCTCTGCCTGCCATAGCACAACGGGTAACAGTATCCGTCATCAAAAATACTTTTTTCCCTAAATCCCTGAAATATTCACAAACGGCAGTAGCAGCCATAAGACATTTTTGTCTGATTAAAGGTGGCTGGTCGCCCGTAGAACAAACAATAACAGACTTTTTCATTCCTTCTTCACCAAGAGAATTTTCAACAAATTCTTTTACTTCTCTGCCACGTTCACCAATCAAGGCAACAACATTTACGTCCGCATCAGAGTTTCTGG
>CANQCO010000003.1 GCA_947589705.1 Candidatus Gastranaerophilales bacterium | reverse complement strand
TTAGAAATTTAGTACAATGCAGTTATAAAACTTTTTGCTTGTGCAAAAACTTTCATAACTTGCTATACATTATAACAAAAATTTAAAAAAGTTACAAAAAAATGTTGACAAACTAATTCAAATCGATTAGTATAATACTCACCAATTCACTGAAGAAGGCGAATTGGTGCTAGTATCACACTAGTCAACCCCTTTTTATTCTTTAGGAGCCATAGCAATATGGCTCCACCTTTTTTTAAAAATAAATTTTCTTGAATCAGCTACATCAATTAAGATGTATAATTGGTATAATTTTCCAATTTTATACGAAAATACTATTAGGTGACAAATATATGAGCATTGGAAGATTAAAAGAAGTAAGAATAGATCGGGGAAAAACGCAAAAAGAAATTGCCCTACTTTTACATACGACCCAACAACAATATTCGAAATATGAGATAGGTATTCAAATGCTACCCGTGGAAAAATTAGTAATCCTAGCTGATTTTTATAAAACTTCAATTGATTATTTATTAGGACGAACAGATGAAAGAAATCCTTATCCCAAATCAATCTTAATTGATAAAAGTAAAATTTTAGTCCAACAATAAAAGCTACCGCCTTGAGTAGCTTTTTTTATTTATTATTTTTTAACTTTTGATAGTATTCATATCTTTTAAGGGCATTATTTTTTTGATTAGTTAATATTTCTTGAGCTAAAGATTCATCTTTTATTTTTAAAGCATTAAACCGAACTTCATTACTTAAGAATTCTTCGTATAAATCAAAGTTTGGTAATAGCATGACGTTTTAAATACGTAAACTCCCGAACATACTTTAAATCAATATAATAATTATAATCAGCGACACAAAACAATACAAAACGTGTATAAGATGATATATCCAAATCAAATGAATATTTTTCATTTTGTTTTTGGTTATTAAGATTTCTTTCCTGTAATATTTTTAAAGATGATTCATCTTTAGGAAGTAACTCAAGATAATTAATTTTATTTTCATTTTGACTATTAACTGTAATAAGATTATTAATAACATCAGAATCAATCAAATTTACATAATTTAAATCATCTTTATAAACATTATTAATAATGGCACTGTCAGAATAAAAAGGAACGGGAAGTATATTTTTATTATCAATAGAAATAATATTTAAAATAAACTGTGCGCAAAGCGCAAAACAATTACCGTTAACATTTAATACAATCAACTTTGTATCAATATTAAAATTTTCCGTAACAATACCAATAAAAGGACAGATATCAACAGCTTTAATCAAAATTCCTTTATAATTAAAAATACCAATAACACCCATAGGAGCATTTTTTTGCACTTCAATAATATTTAATGGAATTACTTCTACAACATTTTTAATATTTACAGCATATTGCTGATCTTTTATACTAAATACCAAATATGAATCAGTATTTATTTCCTTATCAAAAGGTAATAATAAGTTATTATTGTTCATTTATATTTTAACCTTTATAATAAGTATACTATAAATCTATGATTAAAAAATCAAAAAGATAAACTATAATTAACAATTAAAAGGAGTAAAAAATGAGTCAGAAAGAAATCGGCCTTGTTAATAAAATTATAAAGAAAAACATAAAAGATATAGTTATATTAGGATTTGCAACAATTTTAATCATAGCTATAATATTTTTAACCGGAAATAAAATAATATTAACCGGTTCAGTTATAATTATAATGCTTTTATATTATATACAATGTCAAATATCAAACAGCGGATTAATTAAAACAGCAGATAAACTTATTAACAATGAATTAAATGAATTTCAGAAAGTTTCTGTAAAAGTTCTTCAATTAAGCGAAAAACAAAAAAGCTTAACTAACAAATACAATGAAATGATTAATAATTTAATACAGAATACAAAATTGTATAAAAATATATCTTCAAAAACAACAGACAAAACTCAAAATATAACAAGCAAAACAAATGATACATATAATTTAAGTGAAAAAGAAATAACAACTTTAAATAATAATATAATGTCAATGAAAAATTTAAAGCACAAAGTACAAATGATTGCTGAACTGATAATCGAATTAACGGAGCATATAAAACAAACCGGTTCAATGGTAAGTGCTGTTGAAACAATATCAGAGCAGACAAATATGCTTGCATTAAACGCTGCCGTTGAAGCTGCACGAGCAGGTGAATACGGAAAAGGATTTGCTGTTGTTGCTGGTGAAATAAGAAAACTTGCCGATGAATCAAAACAAGCTACAAATAAAATTACTTCTTTAATTTCAGAAATTGAACAAACTACTTCTTCTACTATTATGGCAACAGAAGATAGTGCTAAAGAAATTGAAAACAGTATCAATTATGCCAATAATTTATGTAATGATTATAATATTATTGTTAACAATATAAAAGATTTAACCGTAGAATTAAATGATATTATTGCTTCACTATCAGAACAAAATATCATTACCTCAGATATTATTGAAACTGTAGGTATAATGCAAAATACTGTTTCGGATTATATAAATACAACAGAAAATAATATAGAAAATATTAAAACTGTTTCCGAAATATCAACTAATATAAAAGATAATATTGCAAGCTAACGAGGCTGAATATGCAATACAATTCCGGTGAATTTGAAGAAATAATTAACATATTTAAAGCCGAGAGTGAAGAAATAATAGAGGATTTAAACAACGGTTTTTTGCAGCTTGAAAAAAATCCGGATAATAAAGAACCGTTAAAAAAATTATTTCAGGTAGCTCATTCGCTTAAAGGGTCTGCAGGCATGCTTGGTTTAACCAATATTCAAGATATTGCTCATAAGATTGAAGACATTCTCTCTTTTTGGGAAAAAAATGATTCTGTGATTGATAAAAACTCATTTCAGGTGCTTTACGATGTTTGTGACTATTTAAATGAAATAGTTAATAAATCAGTTGAGCAATCTGATAATACCGATGAAATTACAAAAAATATTATTAATAAACTCAATAAATTTATAACTATAAGTGCTAATGAAAATGAGAAACAAGAGAATACCAACTCTTTTGAATATATCAAAAAAAATGCTACCGATATAAATGCTATTCTGCTTGAGTTAATGTTCGTCGTTGAAAAAGATGATGACCTAAATAATATTGATGAAATTTTATTGGTTATTTCAGATAATCTGGCAAGGTTAAAAGAAATCTTTAATAATACCGATTTTTCCGATATTCAAAAATATACTGATGAAATAATTAATGATATAAATAATTCTGATAAAAATAACATTCTCAATTTATGCAGAACAAAAATCACTAAATTAAGAAATGAAGTATACAAATTATATAAAGAACATAACTTAATACCTGACGCTGATAAAATTAACCCTAAAAGTAATATTGACAAACAACAACAAACAAGAAAAAAACAAAAAAGAGAAAAAAATAATAATTTTAATATTGAAGAAATATTTAATAACCTTTTAAAAAATCTTAATCTGATTAAATTTGATAAAAATTCATTAATACAAACAGAAAAAACACTCAATGATATAAACGTATTAACCGAAAATAAAGAAGTAAAACAAATAATATCAAAAACAATAAGAATATTAGATATATTCATTGAAAAAGATTCTGTAGCAGATAATGACTTTTATATGGTTATACTGCAGTGTGTATATTTTATAAAAAATTGTTTTTTAAGCGACACAACAGGATACTCACAAAACAACTATAATTTTTTGATAGATCGTTTAAATCTTATTCAAGATATGCATAATCCGGAAGCACTAAAAGGCGTAAAAATAACCGATGAAAATATATCACTGCAAAATATAAGTACCGACCCTAATATTGAACTTCTCAGAAATAAAATTAATTCTTATGAATTTCAAGAAATAAAAACAATGAGAATAGATACGGTAAAATTAGATAATCTGGTCGCTCAAACGGGAGAATTATTGGTAAATGGTATTAAATCAAGAGAACATCTTTCTGATTTAAGTATTATAAATAATAAACTAAAAGAATGGAATTCCATAAATAAAAAAATGATAAACTATATAAAATATGCCGAAAAAAGAGGCATAATGTTATATGGCAATGAAGAATCAGCAAATATTTTTAATAAAAGATTCCAAAATTTTCTCGATGATAACAGTAGAACAATAACAGAATTCCAAAAAGATTTTGAAAAAATATATGATGTAATATCAGATGATGATAATAAACTTCATCAAACGGCAGCAGAACTGGAATCAATTGTAAAATCAATGCGTTTACTGCCTTTGGCAACAATTTTTCATTCTTTTCCGAGAATGGTAAGAGATATAGCACAAGAAAATAATAAAAAAATAAATTTTATTGTTTCAGGAAGTGATACATGTGTTGATAAAAAAATAATAGAAGAAATAAAAACCCCTCTAATACATATTATCCGCAATTCCATTTCACATGGTATCGAGTCGCCTAAAGAAAGAATAGCTAAGGGAAAAAATGAAGAAGGAATTATAAAATTATCCGTAAAGCAAGTAGAAAATAATATTATTATAGTTATAGAAGATGACGGATACGGAATCAATTTCGAAAAAGTAAAACAATCCGCTATAAAAAAAGGTATTTTTACTCAGGAAGAAATTGATGAAATGTCAGATGAACAGCTAATGAAAATACTCTTTTTACCTGGATTTACAACGGAAGATTTTGTTTCTCAAATCTCAGGAAGAGGTATAGGTCTTGATGTTGTTAAAACTAAAATAAATAACTTAAACGGTGAAATATACATAGATTCCGTTTTAAATAAAGGCTGCAGGGTAACTATCAGAATACCTTTATCTATGTCTACAATTAATACTTTTATTATCTCAGCTAATAATCAAAAATATGCTATACCTGTCAATAATATAAAATATGTAGAAAAAATAAAACCAACCGATATTTTAACAAATAATAATCAAAACAGTATCATTCATGACGGACATTCGGTTCCACTATATTTCTTATCCGAAATACTCGGAGAAAAACCTAAAATGATATTTAAAGAAGATACTCTGACTGTTTTAATAATAGAAAATCAAGACAGAAAAGCTGCATTTATAACGGATGAATTAATAGGTTCTCAGGAACTACTTCATAAAAAACTTGTTCCCCCGATTTTAAAGATTAAGAATATAAGCGGATTTTCTACTCTTGCTACAGGAGAAATCTGCCTTATTATCAATCCTTATGAACTTATAAAAAATACATTAATGAGAGAATTTCTTCCTCAATTTGACTTAAATAAATTATTGTTAACTGAAAATAAAAAACTAAACAATTCTAAAATTCTGATATACGGAAATAAGCTTGATTTTATTCGTAATGATATATCTGATACCTGTGATAATATTATTTTATTTAATAATGTATCATCCTTATATGACTATATTAAGGGGAATAATATAGATATACTCATTAGCTATTATGATAAAAATAATCAGGATTTAATAAACTTATATAACCATATTAAAACAGATGAAATATTAAATAATATCAAGATTATATTTATAACCGAATATGAAGACTTTGAACAGTTAAATTATAATAGTGAAATAAAACCTGATTTAAAAATAAATATAAATAAGTATAGTCCCCAAAAGTTAAAAAAATCACTTGAGGAATTACAATAAGTTGCAATGTTCTTTTAAATTTTGTTTGGACTCAGGCTCAGTAATGTCTTTAACATAAGTATAATCAATCAACTCGGCGACTTTACTTCCCCATTCGTCAATAATATCATCAAGTTCCTGATTATAAGAAATCGGTTCACCAATCGCAATTTTAAGCTTGCCTTTAAAGGGAATCCAGTTATATTCTTCACTTCCCGTAATACCGATAGGCAGAATATCCGTTTTCATTTGTTTAGCAATAGCGGCAAACCCTTTGTTAATTTTTTCTATTTTTCTGTTTCTTCTGATACCGCCTTGAGGAAAGATTCCAAGCATCCAGCGGTTCGTTTTAAAAACATTTATAGCCGTTTTAATGGTAGATACTTCTAATTTCTCTCTGTTAACCGCAAAACAAGCAAGTCTGTCCAAAAGAAAAGCAAGTGTTTTATTTTCAAATAACTCTTTTTTCCCCATAAAAGCAATAGGTTTTTTTACCGCCTCGCCCGTAACAAAAGGGTCTAAATATGAAATATGATTCGGAGCGACAATAAAGTTTCTGTCCTGCGGAATATTTTCTCTGCCTATATATTCAATTTTATAAAACAAAGGCAAAATAGTTCTCGGAACAAGCCAGCGGCCAAACAGTTGAAATTTATATTTACCTTCGGTAAAATCAGTAACTTCCCTTTTTGTATAGTTTTTCTTTTTTTCTTCTGTTTTTCCCATTCTTAAACTTATTCTCCGATGTTAAGACCGTATATATTCAAAACCGCCCATAGAACAGACCGACTCAGCCCATTCATTAACAATTTCTTCAACACTGCCTTTTGAAGAAATAGGCTTGCCTGCTTTTAACTGCATAATTTTCTTACCGTTAGGATTATCAGGATTATCTTTTACTATAATTGCTATAGGTAGTATATCCGTATCCATTTTTTTGGCAATAGAAGCAAAACCTTTGGTAATATTTTCCATTCTTCCGCTATGGCACCTGGTACCTTGAGGGAATAAACCTAAATGCCAATTTGTTTTTTTTATTGAAAGGGCAGTTTTAATAGTTGACACGTCAACTTTATCTCTGTCAACAGCAAAAGCACCGCACCAATCCATTAATACCATTGACCAAAATGTTTCAAACAATTGTTTTTTTGCCATATAAGCTATTGTTAATTTATACTGCGAAGCAATAAAAAATGGGTCAAAACCACTGCAATGATTGCTCGCTACTATATATTTTTTTGTTTTATCTATATTTTCAGCTCCTTCGGGTTTTAATACCTTATATTTGGACTTTATCATGTTTATTATTACCCAATTACAAGCTATATATTGAAAGGTTTTGCGCCATATATTAAAACTTTTTGGAGTTTTTGTCGAAAATTTTGTCGTCATAATTATTTATTATATTGGAACACATATTTTTTTTCAACGTCAAAAACCTTAATTAAGTGAGAGGGGATTTACTATGAGTATTCAGTATGTTGAAGATTTTGAACTTGAAAATAATTATATTAACTTTGACGAAAAAGAAGATGATGAAGATATAACATCCTTCAATAATGTCGTTTTTAAAGATGACATTTTACAGATGTATTTAAAAGATATAGGAAAAACAAAACTTTTAAAAAAAGGGGAAGAGCAGGAACTTGGAAGAGAAATACTGGAAGGAAACAAGCTTCAGGCAGCAAAAGCAAAGAAAAAACTCATTCAGGCAAATTTAAGATTAGTTGTCAGTATAGCTAAAAAGTATACAGGGCAAGGAGTTTTATTTATGGATTTAGTGCAGGAAGGCTCTTTAGGGTTAATAAAAGCAGCAAACAGGTATGATTATTCAAAAGGATTCAAATTTTCGACCTATGCCACATGGTGGATAAGGCAGACTATTGTAAGAGCAATTGCTAATAATTCAAAAGTAATCAGGATACCTGTTCACATGATTGACAAAATCAGACTTGTCAAAAAAGCAATGTTTTCATTGAGTTATGAATTGGGGCATGAAGCCTCCGTTGAAGAAATTGCACGTAAAATCAAAATGCCGGTTAAGCAAATTGATATGGTTTTAAAAACAATAAAACTTGAACCGATGAGCCTTGATACCCCGATTGCCGATAATTTATCTCTTGAGGATTACATTCCGGACGATAATTATATTTCACCTGAAAATAATACCCAAAATTTAATGCTCAAAATTCATATTAATAAAATCTTAAATGAATTATCATTAAAAGAACGTAAAATTATTATTAACAGATTCGGTATAAATGGTGAAAAGCCCAAAACTCTTGAAGAACTCGGCAAAGATATGGGATTTTCAAAAGAAAGAATCAGACAGATTGAAAATATTGCCCTTAAAAAATTAAGAAGCAAGGATAACATTAAACATTTAAAAGATTACTTATCTTAATCTTTTATTGTGTCTTTTAGCCGTATTATGCTAGAATTATTCTGGAATGTTTATATGTTATCATCAAAAGGAACTTAAATGAATATATTCGCTTTACTGTTGGGGAAACAATATAATGTTTTGGCTTATCTGCCTGAAGCTGTTCTTGTCATTGATGAAACCGGCAGAATTTTATATGCAAATAAAAAAGCTTTTAAATTATTTGAAACAAAAAGATTAAGAAACAAAAATATTAATGATTATTTTATTACTAATTCCGAGAATATATTAAGAAACAAGGATGAAGAAATAAAACAAATTTTAAAAATAGTATCCGAAGAACAAAATACAAAAATTACCGATGTAAAAATAACGGATGTATCATCAGGCAGGAGAAAGAGATATATATTAACAATTATTGATAATACGCAGGATCATTCATTGTTAGACAGATTGATAGCCGAAAGACAGGAACAAAAAATCCTAAACCATACAAAAAATGTACTATTGGCAAAAATGTCAAACTATCTTCGTTCCCCTCTTCATTCCATAGTAGGTTTTTCAAGAGCAATGCTTGAAGGCTTATCAGGCGATATTAACGATAAACAGAGAAAATATCTTAAAATCATGAATGATAATTCTTCTGACCTATTATTATTGATTGAAAAACTTATTGAAATGTCTTTGGTGGAATCAGATATATATAAATTTGATTATAACAGTTTTGACATTAGTGCTTTATTATCGGTAGTTCTTAACGAAGCTTCAATAAAACTCGGAAATAAAGATATAAAAATCAATGTAAACGCATCTGAACTGGCTTCTCAAAACTGTTATTCAGATAAAAATGTTTTAAAAAGCATATTAACAAATATGCTTACAAATGCTATAGATACCGTTGAAACAGGTTCAATAAACATAACCATTACCAATCCTGATACCGAACTTTTACTTGCTAAAGGATTTGATATAAATTCAAACACAAATGAAAAATCTTTTTTAGTGTTTGATATAACATCAAAAGGAATAAATCCGACTCAATATACAAATGAAGATATTTTTGATCCTTACATACAGGTAGAAAAAAATTCAAGGAAATTTATGCTTCAAAGCCTGCTTCTCGGAAGTTCCAAGAAATATATAACAAAACTTAACGGACAGATATGGGTTACAAGTGAAGCGGCAAATCAAATTTCATTTACGTTTATCATTCCTATAGATAAATCAATAATAGAACAAAAATCGGCGGAAGAAATAAATGTCTAAAGTTGAACTTAAAAATATAGTAAAAATATACGATAAGAAAAAAATTATTAATAATGTCAACTTAACTATAGAAGATAAAGAGTTTTTAGTTTTAGTAGGTTCATCAGGCTGCGGGAAATCTACTATTTTGAGAATGATAGCCGGACTTGAAGATATAACGGAGGGAGAGATACTTATTGACGGTAAATGCGTTAATAATGTACATCCTAAAGATAGAGATATTGCATTTGTTTTTCAAAATTATGCACTGTATCCGCACATGAGCGTTTATGAAAATATGGCATTTCCTTTAAAAATGCGTAAAATGAATAAAAAAGAAATAGACGTAAAAGTAAGAGAAGCAGCAGAATCACTTGATTTAACCGAATATTTAAACAGAAAGCCAAAACAATTATCGGGCGGGCAAAGACAGAGAGTAGCACTCGGCAGAGCAATAGTCAGAAACCCTAAAGTTTTTCTTATGGATGAACCCTTATCTAATCTTGATGCCAAATTGAGAGTTCAAATGAGGTCTGAAATTAAAAAACTCCATGAAAGACTTAAAACCACTTTTATATATGTAACTCACGACCAAACAGAAGCACTTACAATGGGTGACAGAATTGCAGTCATAGATAAAGGAATTATCCAGCAAACCGACACCGCTCACAATATTTATAATAATCCTATAAATACTTTTGTAGGCGGTTTTTTAGGTTCACCTGCCATGAACTTTATTAAATCCGATATTATTGACAACAAAATTACGGTTAATAACTCTTCTTTCACTTTAAATGAAGAACAACAAAGAAAGTTATCAGGCAAAAAAACTGTTTTATTGGGTATTCGTTCCGAAAACCTTAATGAAATTAATGCCAACTTTGAATTTAATGCAAAAGTTGATATCTCGGAAATGCTCGGAAGCGAACAAATAGTTTATACTCAGGCTAACGGAAATAATATCTGTGCTGTTATGCCACCTTCTATGAAAATAGAAAAAGATATTACACTTAAAATTAATTCTAATAATATATTGTTTTTTGACCCTGTAACACTTTTTAGAATTTAATTAATATATTATTCTTTAATAACAATAAGATTATTAGCTATTTTCATTTTGCAAGTAGGAAGAACAACGTCTTGAAGCCCATTAGCAATACTAATAACGCTGCCTGCTTGAAGTGTAACATCTTCACCTTTATAAGTGAAATTATAATCAGTATTTCTATCCGATCTGATAGTAATTTGAGTCATAATAAAAATCTCCTAGTCTATAATTCTTCTTCCTTCGATTGCTTTAGCAAGAGTAATTTCATCGGCAAATTCTAAATCAGAGCCGATTGGAATACCAAAAGCAATTCTTGATATTTTAATATTAAACGGTTTTAAAAGCTTGGTCAAATACATACTTGTAGCTTCGCCTTCAACAGAAGGAGAAAGCGCAAGAATAATTTCCTTAACCTCCTCATCGGCAACTCTTGTTAATAGTTCTTTAATTCTTAAATCTTCAACCCCTATACCGTCTAAAGGTGAGAGCGTACCTTGAAGCACATGATATAACCCTTTATATTCACGTGTTTTTTCAATAGCAATCAAGTCTTTTGTTTCAGCGACAACACAAATAACAGATTTATCTCTTCTGGAATCAGAACATATTTCACAAGGATTAGAAGCTGACATATTAAAGCATACACTACAATAGTGAATATTTTCTTTAGCTTCAACAAGAACATCAGAGAATCTTTTCACTTCACCCAAAGGCATTTTTAACAAATGAAAAGCCATTCTCTGAGCTGATTTTGGACCAACTCCGGGAAACTTTTGAAAAAATTCTATTAATTGTGCTAGAGGTTTTGTATATTCCATTAGAATAATCCGGGAATATTAATACCGGCAGGTACAATACCTTTCATTTTATCCTGCATTTTTTTTGCCGCATCAGCTGTTGCTTGCTTCATAGCCGTTGTAATTAAATCTTCAAGCATTTCTACGGTTTCATCATCAACGCTGTCAGGGGTTTCAGAATTTAAAGCCTGTTTTGTAAGTTTTATTGATTTAAATTTACCATGTCCGTCAAGAGAAACCTTAACAGCCCCATTACCTGATTCAGCAGTAATTTCAGTATTTGCAAGTTCACTTTGAGCATCTTGCAGTCTCTTTTGCACTTGTTGTGCCTGTTTCATCATATTTGCTAAATTCATTTTATAACTCCATATCTCCTATACATCGAGTTTTATTATATTCCAACAAATAATAATGTTCAAGCATTTCATTTTTCATCAGTCTATTTGTCCATTAATTCCGATAATCTTAACTCAGAATTATGTTTTCTTTTAACAGGTTTAGGTGCGGATTCTTGAGAACATTCAAATCGGCACAATCCTATCGGAGTTTTTTCATTTGTATCTAACATTAGTATTTCTTTAACAAAATTAACTATTTCGTTCATTTTTCCAAGCCTCTCACTTTAATGCCGTTTCATTTATTATAACTACTTTACTTCCTCTTTAGTTCATTTTTAACCTCCAATTATGCTATATTTATTTTTATGGAGAATTATTCTGAAATAATTTATGAAAATAATATAAAAACATTAAATGAAGCTGTTAAACTATGCTGCATTGATTTTAGCCACGAAGATATAATTAACGAACTTTATCTAAATAACGATATAAAAAAACAGCTTTGTATTATTGAACTTAAATCTGTTAAAAACCAAGAAGAAGCTGATATCTTAGTTAAAAATCTTACGGGTAAATCAGGTCCAATCAGGGAGGTATGTTCATTTAAAATTTTAGATTTGATTTCTAATGACAACTTTCAAGTTTTTTTTCAAACAAAAGAAATAATAAATATAATAACAAAAGCAATAACAGATATTAATCCTTCCGTTTCAAGAAATATAATCCAAACCCTTAAATATATCAATAATTATGAATATCTTATCTTTAACATTATCTCGCAAATTAATCAAACACTTGATGAATTAAAAGATATAACCAAATCACATTCATATATAGCAAACAAGAAAAATTTTAACCTCTATTGGAATCTTGAAGCTTTAATTTCACTTGATAATAAAATTAAACTAACAAATGAATTAATGAATATAATAAAAAAGACATCAAATTCAAATGATTATACAATAAGAGAAAAAACAGCAAAATTAATATATAATCTTGATTCGTCAGAACAATTTCAAGAAGAAATAAATATACTGAAAAATGATGAGAATATATATGTAAGTAAATACTTTAAATAAAATCTTGTCATGCTATAATCAAAAAAAAAAGGGAATTATATGTTTTTCAGTCAGTTTTATAAGTTTTTAGGTTATTTTGGCAAGGGATATAAATTAAAACTGTTATATATGTTCTTTATGGCATTTATGACAAGTTTATTGGAATTTTTAACAGTTGTACTTGTATTTCCGTTTATAATGATAATGGTAAATCCCGGACGTGTTGTAAATAATCCTGTTGCCATTTATCTTCAACAACGTCTTCATATCCATGAAGTAAACGGAATGATTCTGGCTATCGGTTTATTGATTGCAAGTATAATTATCATAAAAAATATATACAGCATTTGTATTCAGTACTGGCAGAATAAAATAATGGGAGAATGGGCGCTTGACATTAAAGAACAGTTAATGAAATTTTTTCTTTATTCTCCTTATGAAGCTGATTTAAAACGCGGTGATTCTAACATCATAAAATCAATTACCGATAATATTGACAATGTAATGAAATTTTATATTTTTAACATTATTAATTTCATTTCAAATTCAATGGTAATAATACTTGTATTTTCAATATTAATGTTTATATTACCTGCCTTTACCCTAATAGCTATAATATTTTTCTCATTAGCAGGAACAATACAGAGCGGAGTTTTTAAGAATTGGGGATTAAAGCTTGCGGATAAAAAATATAAATTAACGCAAGGTCCTTATACATCTGTTATAAACAGTTTAAGCTGTATTAAAGATATAAAAATTAACGGATGTCAGAAATATTTTTATGATTTTTATAAAAATATTTCCGAAAAAATTATACCGTTTAATGAAAAAATAAATCTACTTCCCTTAATACCGCAGTATATTATAGAAATAATATTTATATTTACAATGATAATTTTGTGTATGGGTATCTTAACCAAATATGGTGAAGATCCGACAAGTATATTAATAAATATGGGTGTTGTTGCTATTGCTATTTACCGTGTAGTACCTCAAATTTATAAAAATCAAACATACCTTAATTATATAAATATATATTCTAAAAATATTGAAATATTATTTGATAACTATAATGAATATAAGCAGTATGAATATCCTATAAATCCAGACAGTAATATTAAAATGCCGTTTCAAAATAAAATCACGGTTAAAAATATGAATTATTCATACAATAAATCAACCGAAGTATTGAAAAATATCAATTTTGAAATACAAAAAGGTGAATTTATAGGAATAGTTGGACTATCAGGTGCGGGAAAAAGTACTTTAATTGATTGCCTTTTGGGTTTATTAAATTATGAAGGTGAAATATTTATTGATAATACACTTCTAACAAATGAAAACAAAAGAGAATTTAGAAACATAGTAGGCTATGTACCTCAAAAGATATGCACAGTTGAAGGTGACATATATTTAAATGTAGCCTGGGGCGTCGAAAGAAAAGATATTGACAAAGAAAAAGTAGAAGAAGCTTTAAAAACAGCTCAGCTTTATGACCAGCTTAAACAGACAGAAAACGGTATTGATATTGAATTAAAACAAGATGGTACAGGTATTTCAATAGGTCAAAAACAAAGAATAGGTATTGCAAGAGCATTATATAGAGAACCTGAAATTATTATCTTAGATGAAGCTACTTCTAATCTTGACGTAAAAATAGAAAATAAACTGACTGAAATTATTAATAATATAAAAGGTAATAAAACGATAATTGCAATAGCTCACAGATTATCAACACTTGTAAGCTGTGATAGGATTATTTATCTTAAAGACGGTGAAATAGTTGATATAGGCACTTTTAAAGAACTTAGTGAAAAACACAGCGATTTTGAAGAAATAGTAAAATTATCAAGAATCAAACTTGATGAAGAAACAGAGGAATAATTTTCTATTTTATATTACTGTTTACTATTTCTATTTACTATTTTTATAATTCAAAATTAAAGTCTATTGTGGAGTATAGTTAAACATCTTATTGAGGCAGCAGCGAAGCAGGCTCTCTTTAGCCTGCTCAAGCCGAAATTAGATGTTATCTATACGGAACTCTAAGACTGAATTTTTAATTATAAAAATAGTTAAAAAAATAATAAAAAATATAAAAACTACTCAATAACTTCATACAAACTTGAAGCCTCTTGAACAGAAACATTATTCAAAGGAAGCTTAATAATTTTCACTTTAACAACACTATCAGCCTGAACAATAGAAATTATGTCACCTTGTTTAAGCTGTTTTGCAGGTTTAGCAATAATACCGTTAACATAAATTCGACCTTGCTCTGAAACTTTATTGGCAACGGTTCTTCGTTTAATAAGTCTTGATACTTTTAAAAATTTATCTAATCGCATAAATAAATAATACTATATAAGAATAAAAAAAACAGCCTATAAAGGCTGTTTCTTAAAATTACATTTTCTTTTCAAGCCGCTCAAGACGTTTTTCAAACTCAGCATTTTGCTTTTTAAGCATTGCATTTTCTTGTTCAAGAGTATTAATTCTCTTATCAAGACCAACAACCTTTGCTGTTAAATCCTGTAACTGATTAAATAACTCTTTAACGGCATTCAAGAGAGCAAAGAATAATTCTTCTCTTTTTACCCTTAAATACCCGTCATCACCTTTTAATACAGCATCAGGATAAACCTTTTGCAGCTGCTGAGCTATAACTCCGACATGTTTTGTCTTTGTTTTATCATCTTTATATGTATAATTTTTTACATCCAGTGATTTTATAACATCTAAGCCGTATTTATTATCACCAATAATATTTTTTGCTCTGATATCACTTTTTGCCGCAATAATATCATTTCTCATAGCAACCAAGTCTTGTTTTAATGTAGGCTTACTATAAGGAAGACCTGTCATACTAATATCATACCCCTGCATATTAAGAGGGTTAGAAACAAGTACAGTGCTGCCTGTAATTTGAAAACGATTAACTCCCGCAACATTAAAAGTAAAACTATCATTGGGTCCGCTAATCGTGAGAGAAGTACTTGCTGTCATTGCATCAGTTTTAGCAGAAGCAAAAATAAGAGTACCGTCCGCTTGAAAGTCTATTCTCGCTTTTCTGGCAGCATTAGTTCCTGCAAAATAAATTCTATTATTAAATAAATCTATATTTTTAGCTCCGGATGATATATTAGTATTATAACTGCCGGAATCAGGATTGTATGATACACTTAATGCACCATTATTTAAAGCTAAAGGTACATAATTATTGCTTTCATTATTAGCATTTAAGTAAACTTTCTGATCTTTATCAGAACTAAGACTTTTAACATTAAAAATACTTTTAGCACCGCCGGCATTCTGAAGGGTTGTTAATGATAAAGTACCTGTAAATTCATTACCCAAAGTATAACCATCAGCTCCGGCAGAAGCATCAACTTCTAGTATATTTTTTGCACCATTAAACGAATTTACAGCAAATTTACGAACATTAACTCCTAAATATTTATCTAAACCATTATCTAATTGCATTCTACCAAATATTAAAGGAACAGGTGTAATTTTATAATTAGATTTTGCACTGCCATCATTTGGCATTGAACCAATAAACAATAAATTCCCGGAAGTTTCAGTAATTTTATTTTGTGACCTAAAATCAGTAGTAACACCGGCATTTTCGCCAAATAAATTACCTGCATCAAGACCTATACACATATTATAACTTCCGGATGTAAAATCTCTGCAAGAATTAGCACCTAAAGCAGTATTACCTGTACCATAAGCATTATAAAGTGACATAGCTCCAATAGCAGTAGAGCCTGTTCCATTAGTATGAGAATACAAAGAAGCATAACCAATAGCTGTATTAGCTCTACCTTTTTCACTTGTTTGAAGTGCAGTAGAACCAATAACAGTATTCATTGCCGCATTAGTATTAGTGTCTTCTGAAGTCGAAGCTTTGTCCAAAGCTAATCCGGCATTATAACCAATAGCCGTATTATGTTTTGCATATTTATTATTAGCAAGTGAATATTCACCGATAGCCGTATTATAAGTACCTTTTTGATTCCTAAATAATGTAAAATGACCTAATGCAGTATTATTACCTAAAAATGAATCATCAGTCGGATCAAGACTTTGCAAAGACCCTATACCTAAAGCTATATTATGTCTATCCAAAGATAATCTTCCGGCATAAGTATAATCATTTGTTTTGCTGGCAGAATTATCAGTTAAAGTATAAAAAGAAATATGCGAATTCATTAAATGAGATTTTTCACTTGAGCTCGGAGATTGTTTTAAAAGAACAAGTTTATCTCCGGAATTAGTAAACTTAATATTATCACTATTACCATCTAAAGCTTTAAATGAATCTTTAATTTCAGGAATAACATCATTACCAATAATTGCAGCTTGTTGTGCACCTATACCAAAATAAGCACTGCTGTTATCCGTTCCCCAGCGCCATATCTGCTCCGAACCTGATGATTTCTTAGTTAACGTCGGTATAGCAGCTGACAGAACTATACTTATTATCAATAACGAAATTAATAACTCGGCAAGAGAAAAACCTTTTAATTTTCTATTCATAAATCCGTTCTTTCCATTTTTTATAATCAAATTTTATATCTTTTATAATAATACCCGTTTTTTCAGATTCTTTTACCAATAAATGAAGTATTTTTTCTTTTTCAAAATACAATTCATTAGCAACAAAAGAATCACTGCATTGAATAACAGCCGTACCATTTGACAATACATCAGTTAATTGCGAATACTCAGCAATCTTTTCTCCTATTATATCTTTCCATTTATTATATAATTCCTCTTTTTTTTGTCCGGCATCGGCATTATAATTAATGTTTAAATCATTAATTATATCTTTAATCAAAACAAAATTAGAATTATTTAACTTTTTCATACAGTTATTATAATGTATTTTTGAGTTTTGTTCAAAGTTTAAATTTCAAGAATATCTTTTACATGAGAAATTATTTTTTTATGTATTTCTTTTTCGGATAAAGTACCGTCTAAAGAGATAAATCCGTATTTTTTAATCATTTTTTGATATTCATCAAGACACTTACCTTGATAAATTTGAAAACTTTTGTAAAAGTCGGAGCTTAAGCCGATATCTCTGCCAGATTCCCAGTAATCAAGCCCTGTTGTACCGATAATTCTTTTTAACAAAATTTCAACCGGAACATCCAAATAAAAAACCATATCAGGTTCAGGCGCATATTCATAAAGGTTTTTAACCCAAGAAATATCATGACCTCTAACTACATCACGAGCATAAGCCGTATAAATATATCGGTCTAAAATAACAACAAAACCGGCTTTTAGTGAAGGAAGAATAATATTTTCAAACCTATCTGCGAAATCAGCCGCATAAAGAAGGCTGAATGTCGTTGCATTTAATAAATTTCTTTCTTTAGCGTCATTAATTGCATCAGCGATAAATTTAGAAGTTTTCCACTCACTGACCATAACACCGTATGACTGATCTTCTATCCACCTTTTTAATCTGTCAATTTGAGTGGATTTACCTGAGCCATCCGTTCCTTCTATTACTATTAACAAACCTTCATAGCCATGTTTTGATTTATATTTTACCATTTATAAAATTATTCCTTTTTGAGCAAGTACTTCTTTTACTTTTTCTCTAAAATATACCTGTTTTTTGTGTATACTTTCATTTGCATCAATTTCAACTAGTCCAAATTCATCAATCATTTTTTTGTATTCATCATTAACTCTTTTTTGAAAAACTTTATAGCTTTCATAAGGGTCATTGCTGATTTTTAAATCCATGCCTGCCTCATAGAATTTAGGCGAGCGATTTGAACAAATTCTTTCTAAAGAAACTTCTTCACTAACTCTAAAATAAAGGGTCAAATCAGGTTTAACAGCAAAACCGTAGACTTTTCTAACCCAATCATGGTCAACACCTCTTGCAACATCACGAGCAAAAGCAGTATAAACGTATCTGTCAGCAAGAACTATAAATCCCGCCTTTAATGCAGGTATAATAACCTGTTCAAGCCTATCGGCGAAATCAACAGCATGTAATAGCGAAAAGGTTCTTGGGCTTAAAAGATTTTTCTTTTTTGCCATTTTTGTAGTCTGAGATATTAAGTCGGATGAATTCCATTCGGTAAATATAACATCCTGTTTTAAAGATTTAAGCCAATCTCTCAAAATAACAAGCTGTGTTGATTTACCTGAGCCGTCTATACCTTCAACGCATATTAACGTACCGGGCAGATTATGCGGTTGATTAAGTCTGGATTTATTTTTCATTTATTCTTCATCCCCGTCTTAATTAATAATATTAGCACAAATTTTACCCCTGTTCACAACAAGAAATGTAACAATATGTTACAAGTGTATAATGTACACGATAAAAAAATTTAAAAAAAGGGAATTAATACATGTGAGGATAAAAAATGTGTGAAATAAGTGTTTTCTCTCTCTGATTCCTCTCTCTGATATAAAGTAAAGTTAACCGATGTATAAATCGGTTTTTTTATTATTCAATTTCGATGATACATTAATTAAAGAATATTTTTTCCTTCATCCGAATACATTTTCGACCGCATGTTTTTTATATCGGAATAAATTTTAAAATCTTTAGTATTTTTTAAAAAAATAATTTCATCATTAAATTTTTTTAACGAATATTCAATATTTTCTTTATTAAAATGATACATATCAAAAGCCATTTCAAGATTTGACATGGAAAGTCTTGTCATATCCCTGAACCCTGATGAAGCAAGTTTAAGAGCAAGAGGATTATCACAGGCGGTTTTAAAAACAGCCTGAGAAATTAAAAGCGGCATGTGGCTGATTAAAGCAACTGCTCTGTCATGCTCTTTAGCGTCAGCAACTATAGGCTCGGCACCTGTTTTTTTGATTATATTCCGGGCCGTTTTAAGTTCTTTATCACTTATGTTATCAGAAGGTGTAAGCACCCATTTGGCACCTTCAAATAACTCTTTAAACGAAGCTTCATACCCCGAAAACTCCGTACCTGCCATAGGATGAGAACCTATAAATTTATAAGGTCGTTTTTTTTGCATAACAAATTCTTTAACACTTGCACAATCAAGCACTATACATTCAGGTTTGACAACATTTTCAAGTTTATCAAGTATTTCAAGTGTTTTATTAATTGGAGAAGCAACAAACACAACATCACAATCAGCTATTATACTAATATCCGAAGAAACATTATCACACCAGTGTTTTGCTTTTTCTATAGTTTCTTTATTACGTGTCATCGCATAAACATCATATTCAGTCCTTGATAAACATTTAAACAGTGAACCGCCTATCAAACCTAAAGAAATAATACCTGTTTTCATTATTCAAAATCCTTATTTAATAATAGTTCCACAACTTTTGCACTACCAAAAGGACTTATTTTTACTCTGGCATAAGATTTTTTGTCAGAGTTTATTTTTCTTTCTATTTCTCTGCCTGTTTTTTCTTTAACAAAATAGCTTTCTATACCGTAAACAACAGTTCTATTTTTTACTTTTCCTTTTAAATAGAGCCTTTTATTTATATCATTTTTATTTTTTTCGACAGAATCAATATAAGCTATGTTATTTTTATCTGTTTTTAAAGTAACAAAAACATTTTCGCCATATTTTACATCAGAATCCGGCAGAGAAGATATTACATAATTTAGAGTAACATAATCCCCTCTAAAAAAGTCTCTAGGATCAACGGGGATTATTTCTAAAAGAACTTCTTTACCTGTTATCAAAGGACAAATATGGTATAAAACCATTGATATAATTATTATCAGCCAGCATGAGAGAATATAAAATACTTTTTTATTCATTATTATTACCTTTCAATAATTCTTTTCGTTTTTTTTCAAACCAAATCCCCATTGAGATAAGTATTACACCGCACAGGAAAAAGAATAAGGATTTATCTAAAAAGCTCCAAGCGAATCTGCAATACATAGTAAATAAATAAATTCCGATTAAAGAATGGATAAGGCTAATTAATTTAACATTTTCAAATTTATATCCGAATTGTATTGCATAATAAAACATCGTTATTAAAAAAATATGAGCGCCAATCATTACGCATAGGGGATTTACTGATTTTAAAAGCATAACTGACAATAAAGCAAGAAGCAAAACGGAAAAATAAGCGGTTTCAGTTATAATAAGATTATTTTTGTTTTTGCAAAGAAAATAATTTAATAAAAATCCGATTAATATTAAGAATAACGGCAGATAATAATGAATAGAGCTGATATTGTATGAATTTTCACTGCTGCAGGTTAAAATTAATAATGTTATAAATATTGCTTTTAATCCGATAAGCTTATAAAATACGGAAAATTCGTTATATTTTTCTTCAATATAAGAAACACTGCCCGTAAAATAAAACAAACTTCCGAGTATAACAGGCATAAATATTGTCCAGAGTAATGTATGGTCAAGTGAGAGTTCAAAATAATACGTTATAAATCCCAATATAAAAAGCACGGAAGAAAGGCAGTTTATAAATTTTTCTTTAAAGATATATGCAAGAGGGAAAATTGAGAAACACCATAAGAACAATAAGAAAGAGCTATGAGCATTAATATTATAAACTTGAACTATAACCATATAGCAACAGCCTATTAAAATTGAAGATAGACAAATCAAGGCTTTTCCGAGTTTTATATAATTTTGTTTTTCGTATGCCAATTTATATCCGAAAAACAGAGAAGAAAATGTCAATAAAACAACAAGAAAAATTCTTAAAGCAGCAGATTTAAGTAAAAGGAGAACAAGCCAGATATTGGCAGAAATAAATGAGAATAAGCCAAGCCCGATAAGAATAATTCCGAGAGTGTAAAGGGTAATGATAAATCCGATTTTTTTTCTGTGTTCAGCTTCTTCTTTAACATCTTTTAAAAGATTAGTATAAGTTTCAAGGCTGATAAGATTTTTTTCAAGCCAGTATTTAAGTTTTTTTTCCATAAACCGCCTCCAAAAGAATTATAAATTGGGGCAGGAAATATTACAAAATATTAACAAATATACATAAATTTGCATAGTAATCAAATATATGTAATAATAAGAACATATTAATAGTCTAACCATTCCTTTCTTGACTTATGCGGCTTTTAGTCGCATTTTATTTTGCGGATTTTGCGCAGGGCGCCGGCAGAGCCGGTTCAAAATAAGTTAAACCAAGCTTTTAAGGTGCCACTGCACCAGAACAGAGGGAGCAACAACCCGACCGAGCAGAAAAAACCGTAGGTTTTTAAAGCGAGGTTGCTAGGGTTGTGCGAACAGCAAAATCCAAGACAGCGGATTTTGTGTAGAGTGAAGCGAAGCGAAACTCGAAGTAATGAATGCCCGAAATAAGCGGGTGCGAAGCACGGCGAATGACAGGGCAGAAATGAAACAAAATCCAAGAGGCGGATTTTGCGCAGGGCACCGGCAGAGCCGGTTCAAAATAAGTTAAACCAAGCTTTTAAGGTGCCACTGCACCAGAGCGAGCAACAACCCGACCCATACGAAAAACCGCCCTTTGGGCGGTTTATATATTATATGAGAAACTATTCTATACTGAAAAACTAAACGTATTATTCTCAAGATTTTGAAGTGTTTGTAGTGCTATTTTTGAATCTTCACTTAAAGTACCTGTTTGACTATATTCTTCTTGAAGTTTAAGTTTTGCTGCTTCTTTTAATTCATTTATAGCTGTATTATCACTTGCAATTTTATTAAGTTGATTATTTTCTTGTTGTTCTTTTGCAATTTCTCTTTCGGATTTACCGGTAATAGCTTTAGTAACTTTACCCATAGCAAATGAACCTAATAAACCTCCTAAAAATCCGCACGCTGCACCAATAGCACTACCAATTCCGGGGCATATTGCAGTACCTATAGCAGTACCTGCTGCAACACCTAAATTTTCACCGGCAATAAATCCAAATGTATCACCTAATACTTTAACTGCAGATTTACCAAGTTGTTTTATACCTTTTTTAACTCCTAATTCTTTAAATGTAGGATATACTTCTGTTATGCCTTCTATAATTCCACTAAATACAAGCATAAAACCTGCACCTGTAGATTTCATTAATTTACCGATTCTACTATCCTTAACTAGTGTAACTAATCTGCTAGATTGTATTGCATTTCCTAATTTTGATAACAAACCTTTTTTTGCTGTTTCTTTTGCTACTGATTCTGCTGTTTCTTTTGCTGCAGATTCTGCTACTTCTTTTGTTCCATCATTAAATATTTTATTAGTTAATTTTTTTAATAAACTTGGAAATTTCTCCTTATATTCTACTTTTGTAGCTGATTTTATAGAATTAAATATTTCTTTTGAGTCTTTAGCAGACGAAATATATTTTGTAAGTCTTTCAGTTAATTTGCCTTCGCCATGTAATAATGTATCAAGTGCAGCTTTATTTTTAACACCTAAATTTTTCATTGGCTCACTTATTAAAGTATTGCCTAATTTTTTATTTCTTTTTAATAATTTTATAAAAGGAATACCTTCAAATAATCCCATAGAAGGAACTGAACCTTTTATACAGCTTGTAAATGTATCGGGAACATCTTGTAATGTTTCATTATTTACATATTTTACAAGATTTTTTATTTCAGCTTTATTACTTGTATATTGCACATTATTTAAATTATTAATTGCATTAACCATAAAACATCCTTTCCCACACATGTAAATAAAGTATTTTTCAGGCATGAAATTTACAAATTCAAAAAAAATTGTTAAGATTGTTAAGTAAGTTTATAAAAAAGAGGGGAATATGAAATTCAAAGCTGAAATAAAAGTTATTTTAAAAGACGGCATTAAAGATTCACATGGATTAGCAGTAGAATCTGTCTTAAAAAGCACTAATATTGATTCAAATGTAAAAATAAAAACAGGTAAATATTATTTAATAACAACAGAAGCTGAAAATATAGAAGCAGCTATCAATAAGATTAATAAAATATGCAATAGCGTGCTTATGAATCCTGAACATGAGAAATATGAATTAATATCTATAGATGAAATAAAAAATGAATTTATAACTACAGAACTGGCTTCATAAATATTGACTTAGAGCAGCTATTAAATAATAAAATAATATTAAAAAGGGGGATATATGAAACGCCGTGATTTTATTATAAATTCCGTGTTAACTTTAGGCGGAAGTGCAATACTTACAACAGGCTGTTCTGATAAAAAAATTATAAAAACTCAAGGTCAGGTGGCAAAAAGAAAATTTAAAAATCTTGATATACCGTTATTAGGTTTTGGCTGTATGAGACTGCCTATGGACGGCAGCAAAGTTGACATGGCTGAACTTGACAGAATGACGGAATATGCTATGAACCATGGTGCCAATTATTTTGATACCGCATATATGTATGTTGACGGTTTATCGGAAATTGCCATCGGTAAAGTATTAAAGAAATATTCTCGTGAAGACTTTATTTTAGCTGATAAAAGTCCTATTTATAAAATGAATTCGAGAAGTGACGTTAGAAAAATTTTTGATGAACAAAGAAAAAAGTGTCAGGTTGACTATTTTGATTTTTATATGTGCCATAATATAAATCAAAATACCGTTGACCAATATAAACAAGTTAAAATGGTTGAAGAGCTTGATAAATTAAAGCAGGAAGGTAAGATAAAATATTTAGGATTTTCATTCCATGGCACACCTGAAATTTTAAAAGATGTCGTAGATGACTATAAATGGGATTTTGCACAACTACAGATTAATTATCTTGATTGGGATGTAGTAAACGCACATGAACAGTATAATATAGTTCAAAACTTAAATATTCCCGTTACAGTTATGGAACCTTTAAGAGGTGGAGGTTTGGTTAATTTAAGCGAAAAGGCTATGGCAAAATTAAAAGAAAATTATCCTGATGAAACTACTGCTCAGTTCGGTTTAAGATGGGCAGCAAGCCAAAATAATGTTATTACCGTTTTAAGCGGAATGAGCAATTTAAAACAGATGAAAGAAAACATTGCCACTTTTGAAAATTTCACACCAATGTCACCTGAAGAAATTAAAGTAGCGGATGAAATAGCTAAAATAATTCAATCTCAAGGCGAAATTAATTGCACGGCTTGTAAATACTGTATGGAGGTTTGCCCCAGAGGTATTAATATTCCTGCTATTTTTGCTTTATACAATCAATATAAAGTTACGAAGAGTGCATTTCATTTAAAACTATATTATGAAACACTTAGTGACAGTGAAAAAGCAGATAAATGTATAAAATGCGGATTATGCAATAAAAATTGCCCTCAGAATCTTCCGATTCCTGAATTATTAAGCCAAGTTCAAAAAGAATATGAAAAAGCAAGGTGAGGCATAATGTTTTATAAAATTCGTTTTACACTGGCTGTTTTAATATTAATAGCAGCTATTTTAGGTATAACAGGTATTTTTTATCCCGTAAAGTTTTTCGATATTCAATTAGCACCCCTATTACAAAGAGTAATAGTTGATTTTTCAATTATTGCATTAGGTTTAATTATTGTTTTAACTTTATTAACCCTGCTTTTTGGAAGGTTATATTGTTCTTTATTATGTCCATTGGGTATAATTCAAGAACTCATCGGACTTTTCAGAGGGGAAAACAGGGAAGAAACAAGAAAAAATTTACCGTTTAAATATTTTATAGCCGCAATTGTTTTTGGCACTCTAACAGGCGGAAGCGCAATCATTATAAGATATATTGAACCTTATACATATTTTGGTTCCGCTTTTACTCTATCTTTAACGGGTATAATAACAGTTATTGCCATAATTATATTAACAGTGTTCAAAAACAGATATTTTTGTTCAAACATTTGCCCTGTAGGTTGTTTATTGGGATTATTATCCAAATTTTCACTATTTAAAATCTATATTGATAAAAATGAGTGTTTATCATGTTCTATGTGCGAGAGTAACTGTCCTACAGGTTGTATAAACATTGATGAACAAAATGTTGATAATGAAATATGTGTTAAATGTTTTAAATGCCTTGAAAAATGCCCCAAACAAGCAATAAGATACGGAATAAAACCGAAAGAAGAGGTTAAATTTAACATTCAAAGAAGAAAAGTAATAACATTAGCTGCAGCATTAACCGTATTTATAGGCGCAATAAAATTAGGAGTTGATTTAAGCAAAACTGCTGCAAAAAAAATCAGAAATATCATACTTCCTCCGGGAGCTGTTTCAGAAAATAGGCTGTTTAATAAATGTTTAAATTGCAATCTGTGCGTAAAAGCATGCCCGAATAAAATTATAAAAAAAGCCGATGAAATATTTAGTGCTGTTCATATTGAATACAATGATAAAAATTATTGTAAATATGACTGCATAGAATGCTCAAAGGTATGTCCGTCGGGTGCAATTAAAAAACTTACATTAGAAGAAAAACAAAATTTAAGAATAGCAATGGCGGTTATTAACAGTGAAAAATGCGATAAATGTGCAAAATGCGTATCTGTATGCCCAAAAGGTGCTATTTCTCAAACTAAAGATAATATTACAGTTATAGATTCATCTAAATGTATAGGCTGCGGAAAATGCAAAACCGTTTGTGATACAAATGCCATAGAAATATTTGCAGTTAATGAACAAAAAGTATTATAATATTTCAAAAGGAGATAATAAATGTCGCTTGGTATAACCGAAATAACACTAATACTAGTAGTTATTCTGCTATTATTTGGAGGTAAAAGAATACCTGAACTTGCAAGAGCTTTAGGAAAAGCTTCTTATGAATTTAAAAAGGCAAAAGAAGTAATAAAAAAAGAAACCGACGAACTCAAAGATGCGATTGAAGACGCTCAGGAAAAACCTGAAGAATATAAGCCTAATGATGTATAAAAATGAATAATGATGACAATGAAAGCATAATTTCTCATCTTGAAGCATTAAGACAGACTCTTCTTAAGTGCCTGTATTCAATTGTAATAGTTTTACCGTTTATGTTTTATTTCGCTCCAAAGATATTAAGCAGATTTATAAAAATTATTTTAGGTTCAAATAAAGTAACTTTAAATTTTTTCTCACCGGCAGAGGTGTTTATAATTCAAATTAAAATGGCAGTTTTGATGTCTGTAATAATTTGTTTTCCTTATATAGCAAAACAATTGTGGAACTTTATTCTGCCTGCTCTCTATGATAATGAAAAGAAAATTATAAAATCTCTCGTAGTTATATCAAGTATTCTTTTTACGGCAGGAATTGTATTTTGTATATTTATGATATTGCCTTTAATAATAAAATTCGGTTTAAGTTTTCAGTCAGAGAATATTCAAGCGGTATTTAGGATATCTGAGGTTATAAATCTTGGTTTATGGCTTTCTTTGGCATTCGGACTAATGTTTCAGCTACCTATTATAACTTTTTATTTAATAAAATCAGATATTTTGTCATATTCATCCGTTGCGGATAAAAGACCTTATGTAGTAGTTGCATTATTAGTACTTGCAGGAATATTAACACCACCTGATGTAGTAAGCCAATTAATGCTTGCTGTTCCTTCCTATTTATTGTTTGAAGGCGGATTATTATTTGCTAAAATAAAATAAAATACAATTTTATTTTTTTAATTTTGATTTATCAATTTTTTTATCACTTTTAGTAATAATCAGTTTGTCATTTTCCATTGAATATTTAACCATATCAACTTCAGGATTTACATCCAAGAAAGCTAAGATTGTAGAATTAATGCTTAAAGCCCAGCCGTTACCGTTTCGCATCAATTTTCTTTCTACTGTCATAAAATAACCTTTTTATTCATCAATAAATTTAAAATCTTTACCTAATTTTTCTTCCAATAGTTTAATTAATTCAGAACATTTAAGTCCCATTGCTTCTGAAATTAACCACACCGTAGCTAATTTACAATTAGATTTTCCATTTTCTATTGTGCTTAGTCCACCTTTACTAATACCAAAAGAATTAGCAAAATTGTCTAAAGAATAACCGGTTTTCTTTTCCCTGGTTTCTTTTATTAATTTCCCCAATTCAGAAGCAAACAGTAAAAGTTTTTCATTTTGACATTGCATTTAATTATTTTAGTTGATATTATTATTTATATTGTTCAATATATTGAACAAAAAAAGGAGCTTATTAGTTACGCATTATAAGTAATATGTTATATATTTCTTCTAATTTTTTTGAATTAAATTTTGGTAAAATAGATTTTATTTTTGAAATATAATTCTGATGTTCTTCATATAAAATATGTGGTCTTGGAGTAAATAACACACTTGGTTCAATTTTAAATAAATTACATAATTTAGAAATTACTTCACACGAAACAAAAACCTTACCATTTTCTATTCTTGTTATTGTATGAGGAGATAAAGAAAGATATTCAGCCAATTCTTCCTGTGTCATATTTTTTTGGATACGCAATTCATATACAACTTTACCAAAAATTTTCTTTATTTCATCTACTTCAAACATAAAAAAAGAATAAAATATTTTTATAACTTTAACCATTACTTTTAAGATTAGAAATATGATGTATTAAATAATAATATTAATTTTAAATTTAACTTTTTTATATTAAAACATAATATAAATAAACATTTTATTCATCAATAAACTTAAAATCTTTACCTAATTCATCTTGTAAATTTTTTGCAAATTCAACAAAAGAAATTCCCATAGCTTCTGATATTTTCCAAGCAGTAATAAGGTGAATATTATATTTACCTCTTTCAATTTTACTAATATTACCTTTATCAAAATCATATTCAGCAGAAAGTTTATTAATAGACAAATTTGTTTTTGTCTTTCTTAATTTCTTTATAACGTTACCTGTTGCATTTTTAAATTTTAGAATTTTTTCATTATCTTGCATTTTTTTATATTAGTTGGTATATTAGCAACAAGCGTGGTTTATATACCAACAAAAAATAAGAAGAGCTTATTAGTTATACATTATAAGTAATATGTTATATATTTTTTGCAATTTTATGCTTTATATTCATATTTTTATAACTTTTCTAAAAAATCTTTGGGAAGTTCATTATCTAATAATTTTCCAAATTCTTCAAAACTCAAGCCTAAACCTTTGATTATTTTTGATATATTGTAAAATGATGCTTTTGTTTTAGCATTGATTATATCATCATATGTTGTCATCGGTATTTCATTTTCATAACAAAGCTCGGTATATTTAATACCTTTTTCATTTTTTACTTTATTTATTATCTTTGAAACTGCTAAATATAATTTTTTTATATCATCTTGCATTTTTATAATAATAATGCTAATATCAATTTAATTTACCCGAAACTTCGGGGTAAAAAGTGAGGTAAAATTAAAATTCAAAAAGTTCTTTAGGATGGATATTTAATGCTTTTGCAATATCAAATATTACCGACACGGGAACATTAATTTCTGCCCGTTCAACCATTCCGATATAATTTCTCGTCTTATTAACTAATTCAGCTAATTTTTCTTGAGACAAGCCCTTATATTTTCGTATATCTCGGATATTTTTGCCCAGTTTCTTTTGGTAATTTTTATTCATAAATTAATAATGTTTTATTTTTTTGCCATTTTCTACCAAGTCAGATTTGTCATAAATAGTAAAAAGAACAATTAAATAGGGTAATTACAGATATAAAAAAATAAAAGGAAACAACATGAAAAACATAAAACTAAGTCCAAAACAAATTGTGGACCTCATCACTAAAAAAAGAATCATTTTATGCTCTGATAAGGTTGTTGAGGTGTTTGATAATGAAATTATTTATAACAACAACGGACAAATATCAAGACTGGATAACCTTAATCTTGAATTTTCTCCGCCTGAAAAAGATAAACCGTTTTTAAGAAAATTACTCTGTGAATACTTTAACTGTGAGCCTTTTCAAATTGTTTGTATTGAGCAAACGATTCAAGATGCAGAATTCAGAATCAGATTTTCTCCGGAAAAGGAATTAACGATAATTGTTCTTACCGAACCTATGGCGAAATATAATCTAAGATGCCAAGTTGATACTGATGAAAATTATAAAGATTACATATCAAAAAACCAAATCGGACCTTACCACAGATTAGGCTGCTCAGAATACTTTTTCAGATGGGATGATTAATATAGTTAAATTCTTGACTGAGAGTAGTTATTATGAGATACAATAACTTTATGGATAATGATAAAAAATATATTGAACTTGATTTTGCAAAACTTGATATAGAACGGCAAAAGCGAAGAGGATGTTCTGAAGCTGTTTTTTGTGAGTGCAAAACAAATAATCAGCTTGTGAAAATATTTAAAACATTTAAAGACAATGGTCAGAATGTTTTAGGCACTAGAGCCTCACTTGAACAGTATAATGCACTTAAAAAAGAATTTCCCGATATAAAATATAATGAACAAGGCAGAGTAATAACACTAATTCAAAATAACATTGAGAAAGTAGGCGAAATAGCAATATGTACAGGCGGAACGGGAGATATAAAAGTAGCCGAAGAAGCCGCTGATACTGCTGAATTTTTCGGAAGTAACATTAAAAAATATTATGATATCGGAATCGCTGGGATTCACAGGCTCTTTGATAATATTGAAAAAATTAAAAAAGCAAATGTAATTATAGCAATAGCAGGCATGGAAGGTGCTTTAGCTGGTATTATTGCAGGTTTGGTTGATATTCCCGTTATCGCAGTTCCTACTTCTATCGGTTATGGCAGTTCTTTTCAAGGATTATCCGCTCTTTTAACAATGCTTAATTCTTGCTCAGAGGGTATGACCATTGTTAATATTGATAACGGGTTTAACGCAGGTTACAGCGCAAATCAGATTAACAGAAAAATAGCAGGTAAATAATGAATTTATATTTTGATTGTAATTTTGGAATTTCAGGTGATATGTCGGTTGCTGCATTATTGGATTTAGGGGTTGATATAAAAAATCTTCAAAAAGCACTTGATTCACTTAAACTTTATAATGAATTTACATATAAAATCTCTAAGGTAAATATCAATTCAATTCAAGCGAGTGATTTTGATGTAATTCTTCCTTTTCATCATCATCATCACATACACGAGCACAGAAATCTCAATGATATTAACAATATAATAGATAAGGCTGAAATGAGTGATAATGCCAAAAATCTTGCTAAAAAGATATTTAAAATAGTAGCTCAAGCGGAAGCTAAGGTTCACGCCAAAGATATTAATGAAATTCATTTTCATGAAGTGGGAGCTATCGACTCAATTGTAGATATAATAAGTTTTTCGGTGTTATATGAAGAAATAAACCCCGATAAAGTATATTTTTCCACACTGTCCGAAGGTCAGGGAAGCGTTGAATGCCAGCACGGAACTTTAAGTGTTCCTGTTCCAGCCGTTTGCGAGATTGCTTTAAAATACAAAATCCCCATTAAAATAACGGACAACCAAGGTGAAATGATTACACCTACAGGTATTGCTATTTGTGCGAGCCTGTTTTCGGGAGAAAAACTCCCTGATGAAATTATTATTGAAAAAATAGGGTACGGAGCAGGTAAAAGAAAATATAAAAACCCGATTTTAAGAGCTTTATTAATTAATTAAAGGAGATAATTATGCATTTAGGAAATTCAATAATTTGCCCTGTTACAGGAATCCCAATGATTTTAGCCATGGGAACAGCAGTATTTTTTGCGTTTAAAAAATCAAGAAATGATTTTGATAAAAAAAATATACCGCTATATATAACCCTTACTGCCTTTGTTTTTGCACTTCAAATGATTAATTTTGCAATACCTTCAACAGGTTCAAGCGGGCATGTGATAGGTACAATACTGCTTTGCGCATTATTAAGTCCGTCTTTAGCTTTTTTATCAATGTCGTTAATACTTATAGTACAGGCATTATTTTTTGCGGACGGAGGATTAACGGCAATCGGCTGCAACATTTTTAATATGGCATTTATACCTTGTTTTATTGTATATCCCCTTTTATTTAAACCTTTAAAAGAAAAAAATCACGAACTTTCAGCTTGTTTAATATCATCTGTGGCAGCTTTAGAACTCGGAAGTATTGCAGTAATTATTGAAACTACTTTATCAGGAAGTATAACAGGCAATCTTTCAAATTTTTTAAGCTTAATGATGTTCATTCATCTTTTGATAGGTATTGTTGAAGGCTTCTTAACATCTTTTATTGTTATACTAACAAAAAATCAATGGTTCAATAAGGCTTCAAGCTATATCTTTGCTATATTTGCCGTTATACTTGCAGGATTAATATCCAATTATGCTTCTAATAAACCTGACGGGCTCGAATGGGCGCTTTTAAATATATCAGACTCGATAACATACCAAACTCAGGGAATTATTTATTCAATTTCTGAAGCTATACAAGCAAAAACAGCCGTATTAACTAAAATAAATCCTTTCATCGCTAATATTTTAGGACTTTTAATTGTATCTGCAAGTGCTGTTTTAGTTACAATAAAAGGCAAAATTAATGCAAAATAAATTTAATCAGCTTAATCAAGACTTAGAATCAATGTCAGAGCAAGGTATATGCCTTGCTCTCTCAGGCGGAACAGATTCTTCTCTTCTTCTGTACCTTTTAAAAGATTTAAATTTAACAGCGGTTACTTTTAACTCCCCTTTCATAACCGATGAAGAAATTAATTTTACAGTTGATTTATGCAAAAAATACAATGTAAAACAAGAAATTATAAATATAAACCCCTTAGAAGATAAAAATATTATAAATAACCCAAAAAACAGATGTTATTTTTGTAAAAGAAAATTTTTCACATTATTGAAAGAATATGCACGGAAAAACAATTTAAAATATTCAATTGACGGCACAAATTATGATGATTTAAATGTATTGAGACCGGGAATAAAAGCCCTGAATGAACTTGGGATTTTATCACCTTTCGCTAAATATGGTATAAATAAAAAAGAAATAAGAGAATATGCCAAAAAACTCGATTTGGATTTTTATAACAAACCCTCAGAGCCTTGCAGTGCAACAAGATTCCCTTATAACACAATTTTAGATGTCAATAAAATAAAACTTGTGCAAAAAAATGAAAAATATCTTAAAAATTTGGGGTTTAAATCCGTAAGATTCAGATTGCACAATGATATAGCCAGAATAGAAATTGATAAAAACTACTTTGAAGAATTTATAGATAAAAAAGATGATATAATTAATAATTTAAAATCCGATAATATAAAATATATTACACTGGATATAGAAGGCATAAGAACAGGAAGTATGGACATATAAATGAATAATTTTGAAAATTATGAAAAATTTTTAGAAATATTAGATGAAGATTTAGCCAAAATATTTGATTACCAAAAAGAATATATATGCTGCCAAAAGGGTTGTTCACTATGCTGCGAAAGAGGAGATTATCCTATGTCACAGCTTGAATTTAATTACCTTAAAGAAGAATATAATAAACTTGATGATAATTTAAAAAAACAAATAAATGAAAATATAGAAAAATTAAAAAAAGAAAATCCTGATTCATACACCTGCCCGTATTTAACAGACCATAAATGCAGTGTATATAGTCACAGACCCTTTGTATGCAGAGCATTTGGCGTTTTAACGGAAGATTCAAAAGGGAATCCCTCTTTTCCTTTCTGCTCAACTTTAGGCTTAAATTTTTCAAAAATATATGATAAAGAAAAAAACCATCTTTCTTTTGCCCTCGTTAAACAAAATAATTATAAGATTTTTCCGAGAATATTCAGATTGAGTAATAAGGTCTTAATGAATCTGCCATTAGTAAAAGAAATGGGTATAGAATTCGGCGAAGTAAAAAAATTAAAGGATTTTTTATAAATAGATATATTAGGCTGGAATAAGCGTATTAGGTTACAGAACATAAAACTATTTAATTTTAAATTATTAGGAAATCTCATAAAAATTGAAAGAAACATTTAACATAAAAAATGAATTAATAAAAAATAAAGATGAAAATTACCGCAAATTCTCATCTTCTCTTCTACCGAAAATTAATAATATTTTAGGCGTCAGACTTCCTATACTAAGAAAATTAGCTAAAGAAATTTATAAAACCAATTATAAAAATTTTCTAAAGACAAAATCGGAATATATGGAAGAAACTATGCTAAAAGGTATGGTAATAGGACTTATATCCAAAAATAATAAAGAAAATATCTTTTATTATATGAAAAATTTTATTCCATTAATCGATAATTGGTCTATATGTGACAGTTTTTGCTGTAGTCTCAGTTTTGATAAATCCCAAAAACAAAAATTATGGAATTTTATTATTAATTATTTTGATTCGGATTTTCAATATTCCAAAAGATTTGCTCTGGTTATGATGTTAAATCATTTTGTTGATGAAGAATATATCTTTAAAATATTTGATAAATTAAATAATTTTAAATCCGATAAATACTATGCACAAATGGCTTGTGCATGGCTTATTTCCATTTGTTATATAAAGTTTAAAAAAGAAACAAAAATCTTTTTAAATTCATCACAACTTGATAAATTTACCTATAACAAAAGTATCCAAAAAATTATAGAATCAAATAGAATTTGTGTTCAGGAAAAAAATGAATTAAGAAAACTAAAGAAATAAAAATTTATTTTTAAATATTAATTTTTGTAAACAAAAAATTTTAATATATATTTGAGTTTTAAGTTAATATTTATTTTTTATTAATAATGAAAAGTCAATATTTAAAAGAAAAAAAACTTTATATAACCATACGAGGATAATTATAAATAAGAGGGATGTATAATGACTACAGGCATTAACAGCAACTTAGAGTTGCAAAAATTATATGGTGTTCAAACAGGGATGACATCACCCATAAAGGGAAATGACAAGAATTCGGAAGAAATAATTGATTTTACCAGTGGTTATGAAGAAAAGAATACAGAAGAATTAACTCAGGAATATGAAGCATTAGCAAATGAACTGGGTATTAATTCAGGTTCTACCGGAGTATCTTCATTAGATGGATTAACAGATGAAGAAATTGAAGCAAAAATTGATGAATTAAAAGAAAAAAGAGATGATTTAGAAAAACAAATGCAAGAGATAGAAACAGAAATAGAAGATCTTTCTGATGCTGCAAAAAATAATATATTGGAAGCTTTAAAAGAGCAAAAAACATTATCTGAAGAATGTGAAGCAGAAGCAAAACAAGCATTAGACGAAAATATAAATGCGTACATTGAAGCCAATAAAGAAGGTGGAGAAGGTATGAGCAGAGAGGAATTACAAGAAAATTTAAAATCTGCTCTTCCAAACATGCCTGATTTATCGGATGCTATAGCAAAATTAACTGAAGCAAACGAGCAAATAAATGAAATTGATTCACTTTTAGGTGATTTAAACGGATTAATCGTTGAAGCACAATCAATAGATGGAGAACTTGAAGGCTTGGTAGAAGAACAAACAGCAAGAGCAGAAGAAGCAAAATGCTGTGATCCGCAAGGTTTCCAAGATTCAGAAGGTAATCAATATGATTTCTTTATAGATAAAGATGGAAATAATGGTTTATCAAACGAAACAGAATTTTTAGGCTATGGAGCCGGCTGGAATGAAATGATTTCTTTAGATAAAGATAACAGCGGAAAAGTTGATGCAACTGAATTATCAGAAGGCGGAGTTATGGTTTACAAAACTTCTGCTAACGGTACAAAACAAGCTATGAGTATTGAAGAAGCTTTTGGTAAAAATTCTGATTTGTCTATTGATCTTAAAAGACATAATAAAGCTAAACAAGGTGTAGGTCCTAATAATTTCTCTAAAGGCAGCGGAAGTGAAAATAATCAGTTATTGGGTACTTTTGATGTAAATTTAAATGGTGAAACTTTAAACGGATATCAAACAAACGATGATATAAACTGGCTTAATGAAAATTATGATTTCACCAATCCTACTGAAAGTTTAGAATCTGAAAATTTAGAATCCGATGGTAAATTAAATCCTGAAGATTTCTCAGAAGAATTACAAGGACATGTTAATTTCTTTAATCAATACACGGAAATATCCAAAGAATTAAGAACTGAATTAAATGACGCTTATGAACAATTAGGATTGACCGATGAACAAATTGAAGGTATTAATAATTCAACTATTTCAGAAGCAGAAGAAAAAGCTCAAAATTTCTTTGAATCTATAACTTCAGAAGATAAACAAGAAGAAGAAGAAGAAACCACTTATGAAACAGGTTTATTAAACAATAATGAAGAAAATGAAAAAGAAGAAGAAGAAAAAAGAGAACTTTTAGCTAAATAACTTTACTTAATATACTAAAGAGCTGTATTTTTAATAAATACAGCTCTTTAGTTTTTATATTCAATCCATTTTTCAAAAGTTGAAAAGAAGATAATCGTATAATTCTTTTTACCTTTTTCAATTCTAAAAATTTTATCAAAAAAGAAAAATATCGGATAATAAATAAAAAACGGGAGTTTAGTAAATCTGTTTATTAAAAACAGAGTTCTGTTTCTTACAAAATCCTTATCTTCTTCTTTCATATCAAGATGTTTAAAATCATATTTCATCATATTAAAAAATTTTCTTTTATAAGGAAATCTTATTTTCATAAACCACCAGTAAAGAGTAATAACTTTATAATCCCAGTAGTAATATTTCATTTCGTCAAACAAATCAATTTTTTTGAGATTATCTCCAATTAAATTAAATATTTTAAAATAATCAAAGAAAATATGATTTCTGGAATTAGTAACGGCATTTTTTCTATTGCAGCGATAGAACATCAAATCTTCTCTTAAAATAGCTAATTTTTCCGCTTTAAATAAGGCATCATAGACAAAAACATTATCTTCAAAGTAGATTCCGCCGGGAAATTTAACATTTTTTTCAACAAGAAAATTTCTTCTATACATTTTATCCCACGGGACACTTGTCTGCCAAAAGACGGAATATTTAATATCACGCCAATTAAAGGTTTTATTATCAAACTCTTGCGGAATTTGTTTTAATTTAGCATAAACATGGTTTTTATCTATTTTACCCGTTTTGTCATCAAACTGATTCCAGGTAAAAAGAACAATATCACTTTGTGTTTCTGTAATTTTATTATAAAGTTTTTCAATACAGGTCAATTCCATATAATCGTCACCGTCAATAAAGAAAATATATTGACCTCGAGCCATTTGAACTCCGAAATTTCTTGCTATTCCCTGTTTTAAATTTTCACTGTTTTTATAAATTACAAATCTTTTATCATTTTTTGCATATTCATTAACTATTTCAAGTGTTTTATCAGTTGAATGATTATCTACAATTATAATTTCAATATCTCTAAAAGTTTGATTTACGACACTGTCAAGTGTTTGTCTTATATACTTTTCTACATTATAAACAGCTAAAATAACTGAAACTTTTACGGGCATAATTAACCTTTTATGTTGTATATTTATCAAATTTATTTTATCATTAATTAAAGCAGTTGGTAAATAAAATGAAAAAAGCAGCTTTTATAGTTAATGAATATAATGAAGATATATTCTTTGGCGGAGGTGAAAAAGTTAATTCTTATATCATTAAAGAACTTATCAACAGAAATTATTCAGTTGACATATATACAGCTGTTTCTTATGTAAAAACAAGTAAAATTGTTAATATCTATATAAAAGATAAAAATTTTGATAATAATTATGAAAACATATTAAAAAATTATGATTTAGTTATATCGACAAATTTGGAATATCCCTCTGAAATCACTTATTCACACAGTCATTCTTATATGTGGAATAAAAATATTTTAAATTTAATGTTTGAAATTATATTCAAAAAATCATATAAATTAAGAATTAACAGACATAAAACAGCATTAGAAAATTCAAAAAAGATAAATAAAATTGTAGTATCTTCCAATATTATAAAACAGGATTATATAAAAAACTATAAAATTTCGCTGGAAAAGATTTTTATACTGCCGCCTGGTGTTGATTACAGAGAATATAAATTAAAAGAAATAAATAAAAATAAATGTTTTACATTCGGCTTAGTCGGTAAAAGCTCAATAAAGAAGGGCGTATTTGTAACTTTTAAATCAGTCAGTCATTTAGTTTCTAAAAACGAAAATTTTAAAGTAAAAATAATAAATAAAGAATATTATAAATATCCTTTAATAAGGATTCTTTTTAAAATAATTTTATATTTATTGAGAATAAATAAAAATATAGAATTTATGCCGCTTCAAAAGAATATGGAAAATTTTTATAATTCAATAGATTGTTTATTAGTACCATCATTAAAAGAGCCTTTTGGTTTAGTCGTTACGGAAGCAATGTCATATTCTGTTCCAGTAATTGTTTCATCAGTCTCTGGTGCCAGTGACTTAATAACCGATAAAGAAAACGGAATAATTATTGATTTTTCAAATAAAAATAAATCAAAGGAATTATATAAAGCTATGGAATATATTATAAATATCTCTGATGAAGAATATAAAAAACTGTCATATAATTCTTGGAAAACAATAAAAAATATGTCTTTTGATAAGTTTGCATTTGATTTTGTTAATCTTGCAGAAAAAAAATTATAAGGAAATTATTTTAATGATATTAAAGGAATTTTCAAAATATTTACAAAATAATAAAGAAGAAAATTCGGTTATTTTATTAAATAATTGGCTTATAGAGCGTCTTAATTCGCCTTCATTAAATAAAGTTGATATTATATTAAAAACAGAGTTATATTATGCAAAAAACAATAGTGGAAAAACATTAATAATAGCAAAAAGTGAAACAGGAAGAAATTTAATGAATGCTTTATATAATTTTTCTTTAAGTTTTGAACAGTATAAACTTGCAAAATTTTTACATGACAAAAAATCAAGTGATTTTAAGCATGACTAAAAAACAATAAAATAGCATGTTTACATGCTTTTTTTGTATCAAAAATTTACATCTTTAAAAAAACTTAAAATGTATAAAACCTGTAGAAAACTTTTTCAAATATTGTTTATAATTTGAAAAAATTTTAGAAAACTTTTTTATATAAAAATAAAATTACATATTTGAACATTTAATAAACAAGTTTTAAAAAATAATCTACAAGTTTTAAACAGGGTCAAAAATCTTTTATTTTAAATACTTTAAATGGTTTTATACAGTTTATAAAAATACTTATTATTACTTTTATTTTATATATATATAAATTAAGTAAATAATAAAAACTTTAGTTTTTAAATTTTTCTTATATAATATATGTGTAAAAGATAAATTGAGGGTAGTTTTATGCTTTTTACAATAGATAAAGATTCACTTTTAAATAAATTAAAAATAGTGGAAAAAGTAACAGCTCAAAGAGGAAATGTTCAGCCTGTACTCGCTAATGTTTTATTTGAAGCTGAAAATAACACACTTAATTTAAGTGCAACCGATTTAGAAATATCAATAAAAGCAAAAACTACTGTAGCAGTAAAAAAAGAAGGTAAAATAACACTACCTGCAAAAAAACTTTTGGAAATTGCTGCTAAACTTCCTGATAAACCGGTTGAATTTTCACTAAATGAAGATACAAACGTTGTAAATATAATTTGCGGAAATTCAAAATTTGAAATAATAGGAATTTCAGCTTCCGAATTTCCGAAGATTGAAGATGAAATTACAGGCGGAACGGAAATAGAAATAGAACTTGAACCATTATTAAAATCAATAAAAAATACTGTTTATGCAGCTGCTAATTATGAAAACAGAAATGTAATATCGGGTGTATTTTGTTTAATAAAAGGAAATTCACTTGAAATGGCTGCAACGGACGGTAACAGATTAACAAGAATTATTGAAGCAATAAAAAATAAAGATGAACAATCTGCTAAAATAGTTATTCCTTCAAAAACTTTAAATGAATTTGTTAGAATTTGTTCATTTATAACCGAAGAAAAGGTTATTTTAATTGTTGATAAATCAAAATTAACGTTAAAGACAATGAGTTTTTCAATAAATTCAAGATTAATAGAAGGAGAATATCCTCCTTATGAACAGTTGATACCAAAAACAACAGCTAATAATTCAATTATATCAAGAGATGAATTAATTACTGCACTTGACAGAGTTTCAACAATGGTTAATGACAGAACAAGCATAGTAAAATTCGGTTTTAACGATAACAAGTTAACTCTAAAAGCGGAAACTCCAAATTCAGGTACTTCAGAAGATGTAATTGACTGTAATTATACAGGAGAAGAATTAGCAATAGCATTTAATTATAAATACGTATTAGATTCTATAAAAACAATGGAATCAAAGAATGTAAAAGTAGGATTAAACGGAAGTTTGTCAGCAACGGTATTTAAGCCTGATAGCGACGAAAATTACATTTGTTTAATAATGCCTATTCAGATAAGATAAAAGGTTAGATATGAAAGTAAGCGTAAAAGTTCCCGCAACAACAGCAAATTTAGGTCCCGGTTTTGATTGTTTGGGACTTGCACTTCCTGTATATAATGAAGTTACTGTTGAAGAAACAGTTATGCCCGGAAGCGGTATTGAAATTAATATCATTGATGAAAATAATATGTATGATGTTTTATCAATACCAAAGGATGAAAATAATATAGCTTATAAAGCTATTGAACTTTTATATAATTTTATAGGTCAGAGTGTAAGTGATATAAAAATAACGATAAAAACAAATATACCCGTAGCAAGAGGATTAGGCTCAAGTGCTTCTGTGATAGTTGGCGGACTGGTTGCAGCTAATGAGTTATTGGGTAAACCAGCAGATAATGCGGTAATTTTATCAATAGCTTCAGAAGTTGAAGGTCATCCTGATAATGTTACTCCTGCTATTTATGGCGGTTTTTGTATTTCTTCAATAGAAGATGACGGAAGTGTTTCTTTTTCTAAGATAGATTGGCCCGAGGAATGGAAATTAACAGTTATAATTCCTGATTATGAACTTGATACTTCTATATCAAGGTCAGTTTTACCTGAAAGTATAAGTGTAAAAGATGCAGCTTTTAATGTAAGAAAGTGTGCCATGCTTGTTGACGCAGTTTATAAACAGGATTCTGAGCAATTAAAAAAATGTTTAAAAGATAAGCTTCATCAGCCATATAGAGAAAAGCTTATTAAAGGTTTTAAAGAGTTAAATGAACTGCTCGAAAACAAAGAAGATATTTTAGGCTGTGTAATATCAGGTGCAGGTCCTTCTATTTTGGTTATTTCTAAAAACGACGGATTTGAAAAGGTTCAAAATGAAGTAAAAAATATTTTTGATGATTTTAATGTTGAATGTGATATAAGGACATTTGATGTTGAAAATCAAGGTACGATAGTAATATAAAAGGAGAGATAAAATGAAAAAATCTGTTAAAGATTTGGGGGATATCAAAGGAAAGAGAGCTCTTGTAAGAGTAGATATTAATGTTCCTTTGGATGAAAATAAAAATGTATCTGATGATACAAGAATACAGGCAATAATGCCAACTTTAAAATTTTTAAAAGATAAAGGTGCAAAAGTTATATTAATGGCACATTTAGGCAGACCAAAAGGCGAAAAGAATCCTGAATTTAGTTTAGCACCTGTTGCAAAATATATGTCTAAATTGCTTGGTGAAGAAGTAATGTTTATACCTGATGTAGATGATGCGGAAAAAATGCTTACATCATTAAAAGATGGACAAGTAGCACTTTTAGAAAATATCAGATATTACAAAGAAGAAGAAGCAAAAGATGATGATATGACATTTGCAAATAAATTAGCTAAATTAGGTGATTTTTATGTAAATGACGCATTTGGTGCAGCACATAGAAATCATACTTCAACAGCGAAACTTGCAAGAGTTTTAAAACCTGCGGTATCAGGTCTATTAATGGAAAAAGAAATAAGATGTTTATCAGAGGCTCTTGATAATCCTACTCGTCCGTTTACGGCAGTTGTAGGGGGAGCTAAAGTTTCTTCTAAAATCGGAGTTTTAGAAAATTTGCTTGATAAAGTTGACAATATGATAATAGGCGGCGGTATGGCTTATACTTTTGTAAAAGCTAACGGCGGTAAAATCGGTAATTCTATTTGTGAAGATGACCAATTGGATGTTGCAAGAGCAATAGAAAAGAAAGCTCAAGAAAAAGGCGTTAAACTGGTTATGGCAACAGATGTTCTTGTTACTAATGATTTTTCAGGTAACGGCGAAAATAAGTTCGTTAAAATTAATGAAATACCTGATGGATTTGAAGGTGTTGATGCAGGTTTAGAATCAAGAAAAGCATTTAGTGATGTTTTAAAATCATCAAAAACAATATTGATGAACGGTCCTGTCGGAGCTTTTGAAAATCCTAAATTTGCTGAAGGTACAAAAGCAGTTCTTCAAGCTGTTGTTGACGCTACAAAAAACGGTGCAACCTCTGTTATAGGCGGCGGCGACAGTGTATCGGCTGCTAAAAAATTCTTTAAAGCGGAAGACTTCACTCACGTATCAACAGGTGGCGGTGCTTCATTAGAATTTATCGAAGGTAAAATACTTCCCGGTGTTGCAGCTTTGGATGATAAATAATTTAATTTCAATATGTAAAATACCGAAAAGAAGGGCATAAAGCCCTTCTTTTTTTATATTTAACTTTGATTTAAATCTTTGTAAATGCTAATATTTTTTTATGAAAAAGATATTACTTATAAATTTAATTGTTTGTTTAATTATATTTGCAATTTTAGAATTTATATCATATTTGCTTCTTAAAAACAATATAAAAGATTTTTTAAACAACTTTAATAAATCTTCAAATGAAATGAACAAACCTACTTTAACTCTTAGGTATTGTCCCGTAAAAATATACAATCAAAAAAAATCTGTTAATTTAAGAAATATAAAAATAGGTAATTCATATAAAAAACCTATCATATTTTTTGGTTGTTCGTATATGAATGGTGCAACACTAGAAGAAAATCAAACACTTTCGTATATAATAAGCGAAAAAACCGGACGTTCTACAGTTAATAGAGGTATTCCTGCAGGAAGTATTAATAATTCGATTTTTGATTTAAGAGATGATGATTTTTATAAATTACTGAAATCAAATAACATTAAAAATCCTGAATATATTGTATATATGTTTATTAATGATCATTTAAAAAGAATTTCAATTCCTTATTTAGGATATGTAACACCGTCAGATAAACATGTATATGAAATTGTTATAAGGTATAAATTCAGAAATGGTAAGTTGATTGAAAATAAACCGTCAAAAATTTTGCTTCCTTTCTATACCTTATATACAACTAAAGCTTATTATTATTTATATGCAAATAAGTTTAAAAAAAATTCAAGTGAAGATAATATGATTAATTTATTTAAAGCAGCTAAAACTATAACAGATGAAAAGTTTAATAAACCAAAATTTGTAATAATTATGTATAAAGATAGCAGAAGATTGTTAATGTCGGATTATATGATTAAAAAACTTCAAGACAGCGGATTTATAATCTTTGATGCGGAAAAATTAGCCGGACATGAACTTGTATCGGATGAGTGGCGTTCTTTTGATAAAGAGCATCCGAATGAAAAAGCATTTCAAGATGTTGCTAAAGGACTTATAAAAGAACTTAAGTTATAAAAAAAAGGAAAGTTTTTAACTTTCCTTCCTTTTTAATTTTTTAACGGTACCGAAATTATTAAATCTTTTCCGTCTTTATATTTTTTTATTTTCATTTTATCCGCATTTGAAGGAAGCAGAAAATCCTGCGAAAAAGAAATATCCTGCTGTGTAGTTTTATCTTTAACTTCACTTGAACCGAATACAGTCAGTTTTCTGCCCGTTAAATTATAGTTAATTTTATCAATGTTTCCTTGAAAAGGTTTTAAATCAACAATTACATTAAAATTATTATTTTCAAATTCTGTTCTTATTTTAACCGCATCCATCATAAATAAAGGAACGGCAAGGTCACTATAATCTATTTTAGGCAGCTCTTTTTTGAATATATCATCAAAATGTTTCATTTCATGTCTGTATGATTTTTCCATGTCATTAAACATTTTCTTTTCAAATCTGTCTATATTGTGAGGCATAAAAAGATGATTTCTGTAATATCTTTCTGCCATTTGGTCAAATACAAAGTAAAATGCAACAAGTCCGCCTAAAAATGTTCCGAGCATCATTGCAAGATACTTTTTCCAATTATGATGATAATGGTATTCATTATTTTTTTGTTCACAGTTTTCTTCCATATTGCTTTCCTTTCCTTTTTAAATAAATTATAGTGACATGTTGAAATTTTAACAATATACTTTTGTTTTAATCATTTATACAGTTATTTAAATATTCAATAGTATCCATTTTATTATCGTATAAGAATTTTAAAAAATATAAATAGTTAATGTCATGAGAAGAAACGGTAACATTAATTTCAAATCCGTCAGAGCAAAACGGCTCGTAATCATAAATAACATAGCTGTTATATTTGCTTTTCCACTCTTTTTTATCTACCAGACAATTGTTTTCTAATGCTGTTTGTTCAAGCCAGGGAATAAGATCTTTTGATATATTTTTAAACTCAATTTGGCTTCTTTGATTTAATCCGTTAATATATTTTTCAACTAGCATTTTCTATACCCCGTAATAACTTTTAATTTACACACTTCCATATATCCCAAAAATGTTCAGGGATATATTAAGTTTAAATTTATTTTAAACCTGATAAAATATACCAATGTATAATATTTTAGTTGTATAATCAGGCTATTTTTTTTATTTTAAAAAAAATAATTGTAATAATCAATATAATAAAAAATGCTATTATTATTGAGTTTTGGTCTGGATATAAAGAATATATTAAAAAAAACGGAAATAGCAAATTTTCGGTTTATAATAAAATCGAAAGTTGAGAAATAATAAAGAGGCATTATATGAATACAGTGTTATTACCTATAGATGAATATTTAAATAAGTTGGAAAATGCTGATAATACAATAAAAAATAAGATTGAAAATGAACTTGTAAATATAGGAGAAGAAGCAGTTCCATCATTGGTTGACTCGCTTCAAGTTGTAAAAGGTAAAACAAGAGGTATTGTTGCTATGGTTCTTATCAGAATCGGTGAATCTTCAATCGACTACCTCAAAAAAGCAGCTCAAAAAAATAATGACTTTGAATGGATTGCTAATTATTTAATTACTGAAATTAAAGGTTTGGCTGCGTAAAGAAAAAAAATAGGAAAACTGACCACGTTAATTTAGGGGTCGGTTTTTTGTTTCCTTATTGTAATATAAGCCTTGGAAACCTTGACTTTGTTACTTCCTTAGAATATTATGTTGTTATCAAAAAAGGGATTGGGGAAATATATATGAGAAATTCATCAATTTATAGGTCTAATCTTTCGGGTGAAAAGATTGCTTTTTTATCTGAAGTTAAAAATCAAAAAGATATGGAAGCTCAAGAAGATAATAATACACCTAAAACCTATAAAAGATCAGGGAAACAAAAAGAACTTGATATGCTTTGGCAGAATTTTAAAATTAATCCCAAAGAAGAAAAATCTCCGGGTGTTTATTTATTAACAGGATTTATTGCGGGTGCTTTGTGCATGTTCCTAATGAACGCTATTTTAAGTTTAGGTTCTAATATTTCTAATTTAACAGCAGAATCATCTTTAGGTCAGCCAAAATTTGAAAAGAAAATTTCAAGAAAAAATAAATTGCCTCAAATAGCTTCTTCGGTAGAAGTATTTCCTTCTATGCCCAGTAATCAGGAGGAAACAAGTATACCTGCTAATGAAACTTATGTAGTTAAATCAGGTGATTCTATGAGTAGTATTGTTTACCACTTCTATGGTAAATATGACCCTGAAAAAATTGAAAAAATTAAGCAGGTTAACAATTTAACCAGTGCAAACAGACTTTCTATCGGTCAGGAACTTATTATTCCAATGAACTGATATATGTAATTTGTTTATTACCGTAAACTTTGGCTTTGATTAATTCAAAGCCATTATTGTTTATGGATTTATCGACAGGGTGTTCCAGTATTATAATTCCGCCTTGATTTAATATGTTATTTTTTTTGATTATATTAAGTGCCTGTTCATAAAGGTTAGAATCATAAGGCGGGTCTATAAATATTACATCTGCCTTAGTGCTTATTTTTAATATGTTTTTTAGTGAATCTCCAAAATATAAATTTGGAGTAAGCTTTAAATTTTTATAATTTTCCTTAATTGCAAGTGCTGTTTTTCTGTCTTTTTCAAAACATATAACATTAAATCCCCTCGATAGAGCCTCTAAACCCATTATTCCGCTTCCTGAGAACATATCTATGAAGGTTTTGCCGTTAAAATCCATCATTGAAGCAAGCGTGTTAAAAATTCCCTGACGGGTTTTTGATAATGTGGGCTTAATATTATCAAAATCAGGTGTTTGAATCTTTCTTGAATTATATATTCCGCCTGTTATCTGCATAATTATAATTCTATAAGATTATCAGAAGTATTTTGACTGCTGTTTGGACTGTACGTCTTAACGCTGCCTACGATGTTTACTTGATTTGTTAATAAATTTTGAGAGTAATGAGGCATTTTGTTTTTATATATAACAAGAATTACCCCTTCTTTACCTTGAAATGCACGCTCTATAGCACATGTGGTTTTACTCTCGCTGCACCAATATACCATAGCGTCATCTATATCCTGCTTAATATAACGGGGCATTATATCTAAATAATTATTCTTATCTTTACCCAATTGCTTTTGAAGTATTGCCATAGGACTTAAAGCTTTATTTTGTAGTACTCTCTCAGAGAAAATAAACATTTCCGTATAATTTTCGCTGCTTTGATTATAAGGAACATAGCATTTCTTTGATTGTACTTTATCAGGGCTGTCTACTTTATGCCAGCCTTCATTAGGAAACTTAAACTGCAAGACATCTTTTGCAAAAACTAAATTTTGAATAAGAAATAAACTTAAAATAATCAATAATAATTTTTTCATTATATTAACTCCCACGCAGGTTTTTCAGCAGCTTTAATAAGCTCTACGTCTTCTTTTTTCAGTATCTTTTCAAATATGTCAACAACAAATTTTTCGCTTTGAAAATGACCTAAATCAATAATGGTAATTGAGTCTGTATTGATAGCCTGATGATGTTTTAAATCACCCGTAATAAATACATCAATACCGATTTTTTCCAAATCTTGTATATATTCAGCGCCCGACCCCGAGCAAAATGCAATTGAACTGTAAGTTTTTCTTTTACTGTTAACAACTCTTATTTTGGGTATATTGAAAATTTCTTTTAATTTACTGATTAATTCCTTAAAGTCTTTGTCTTCATTGAATTTTTTATATTTAATAAAATCAAAAGCAGTATCTAAGTCTTTAAAACCGCATTTTTCGGCAAGATGTTCACATACTCCGTCTTTTGCTATATCTAAATTTGTGTGTGCCGAGTATATTTGTATGTTATTTTTTATTGCTTCTATAATATATGGCTTATTTATTATTTTAATCGGGCTGAAAAAAACGGGATGATGTGAAATAATTAAATCACAGTTGGATTTTATTGCCTCTTTCACCGTATTTATTGTTACGTCAAGAGTAAGTAAAATTCTGTTTGTTTCTTTATTTCCGAGGTTAATCTGCCAGCCTGAGTTATCCCAACTCTGCATTGTATCCGTCGGTGCAAATTCTTCTATCTTTTTTATTATTCTGTTTATTTTAGCCATAAATTCTTTCTAATATCTTAAGTGCTACGGTTTGTTTATCTGTTTTTTCTATTTTAAATGTATTTAATTTTTTATCTATAATATATATTTCATTGTAATCTGACGAGAAACCTATATCTTTTTTAGAAATATCATTTGCGCAAATATAGTCGCAGTGCTTCTTTTGAATTTTAATTTTAGCATTTTCGATTAAATTATCACTTTCGGCACAGAATCCTATTACTGTTTGTTTTTTTGATTTTATACTTGAAATTTCAGCTAATATATCGGGATTTTCTACAAGTTCAACAGTTAAAGGCTTACCATCTTTTTTAATTTTCTTGTCCGATTTATTTTTAACTTTATAATCACTTACTGCTGCCGCCATGATAAGAGAATCAGCATCTTTAAATTCTTTTTTTACTGCTTTAAACATTTCATCGGCGCTTTCTATATTAATGATTTTATAAGGTTTTTGCGCCTCAACTGTAGATATAAGAACAACATCGGCTCCCAGTTTATGCGCATTATCGGCTAAAGCAATTCCCGTTTTGCCTGAACTGTAGTTGCCTATATATCTTACGGCATCAATATTTTCTTTTGTTCCGCCTGCCGTTATTACAATTTTTTTGCCTTTTAGGATTTGTTTGGGGATTAGAATTTCTTTAGCTGCCTCAAAAATCTTATTAATATCGGGCAGTCTTCCCTTGCCTTGAGCCCCGCAGGCAAGAAAACCGACTTCGGGTTCTATTACTTTTACATCCCTTTTCTTTAAAATTTTTAAATTTTCCTGAATTGCAGCACTTTCCCACATATTTATGTTCATTGAAGGTGCTATTATAACGGGTTTTTTAAATGCACAGAATGTTGAAGTTAATAAGTTATCGCAGATTCCGTTCGCTATTTTGGATATTGTATTGGCGCTTATCGGAGCAATAACAAATATATCCGCTTCATCAACAAGAGAAATATGCTCGGGCTTATATTCATTTATGATGAATTGTTCAATATTTAAAGGGGTTTGGCTCAATGTTTCAAGGGTGGTTTTTGTTACAAAGTTCATTGCGTTAGGTGTAACTACAACCCTGACTTTTGCATTGTTTCTTTTGAACAATCTTATAAGTTCACATGTTTTATAAGCCGCAATAGCTCCCGTTATACCTATTAAAACTGTTTTTCCGCTTAACATAGATTGTTCCTTTCAGTATCAAAAATCTTTTGCAGATTGTTTAATGCTTCATCCAAATCGTCATTTATAACCTTATAATCAAAGTGCTGACCTGCTTTGATTTCTCTTTTTGCCTCCAAAAGACGTTTTTTAATAGTTTCTTCATCTTCCGTATGTCTGCCTCTTAATCTTGTTTCAAGTGTTTCAACGGAAGGCGGCATAATAAATATACCTATTGCGTCAGGCATTTTCTCTTTAACCTGCTTTGCTCCTTTAACTTCTATTTCAAGGATTAAATCAATACCTTTATTCAGCGTCTTTTCAACAAAACTTTTTTTCGTTCCGTAATAATTTCCGCTAAATTCAGCCCATTCCAAGAACTCATTATTATTAACATCGGCAATAAATTCTTCTTTTGATATGAAAAAGTAATTTTTTCCGTTAACTTCTCCTTCTCTTGGTTTTCTTGTAGTTGCAGAGATTGAAAGTTTTATATCGGGATTCTTCTCTAGAAAAAGCTTTAAAAGAGTGCCTTTTCCCACACCCGAACATCCTGCTATTATAAATAAACGTCCTGTCATAATAATCCTTAAAAACTGGTTTTAAAAGATTATAACCCAATTAATGATTATATGCCAGTTTTTTATAAAATTTATTCATATCTTAAAGCGTCAATGGGGTTAAGAAGTGAAGCTTTGTAAGCCGGATAATAGCCGAAAGCAATACCTACAAGCCCTGAAAAACCGAGTGAAAGAATTATTGAAAATACAGAAATAGATACGCTCATTCCGTCAGAGAAAAATTCAATTGACTTAGCCCCTATAATACCTGTTAATACACCGATTAAACCGCCTATCATAGAAAGCATAAAAGATTCTATTAAAAATTGCCAGCGAATATCCGACGCCCTCGCTCCTATTGCCATTCTTATACCTATTTCCTTCGTTCTTTCCGTAACCGATACAAGCATTATATTCATAATACCGATACCGCCTACAAGCAATGAAACGGAAGCTATTGAAGCTAAAAGTATGGCAAAAGTTTGAACGGTGGATTTCATTTTTTCCTGAAATTCAGCGGAATTTCTGATTTCAAAATCGTTAACCTGATTTTTTCCTATATTGTGTCTGGTTTTTAAAAGTTCTTCTATATCTGTTTGAACATCATTTAAAGTGTCGCCGTCAACACCTTTTACAACAATCATTCCTACGGTTCCGGGGAAACTTACGCCGAACAGTTTTTTCTGTGCCGTTGTTATGGGTATAAATATTAAATCATCCTGATCAAAAGGCCCTGTTGACCCTT
>CANQCO010000002.1 GCA_947589705.1 Candidatus Gastranaerophilales bacterium | reverse complement strand
GTGCAAATAATTTTGAAGAAAAACCTGTAGGCGCAAGAAGAAAGAAAAAATCATCAGCTGCACAGGCTCAAGAAGTAAAAGCTGAAACAACAGATGAAACAAATGAGTAAACAATGAATTAGGAGCGAAAAACAATCATGTTAATGCCCAAGAAAACAAAATACAGAAAGATGATGAAAGGCAGAATGAAAGGTCATGAAACCCGTGGTACTCAATTAGAGTTAGGCGGATATGGACTTCAGGCACAAGATCCTGCTTGGATTACATCAAGACAGATAGAAGCCGCAAGACGTGCAATAACTCGTGAAATTAAAAGAGGCGGTAATGTTTGGATAAAAATATTCCCCGATAAACCGATAACGGCAAAACCTGCTGAAACTCGTATGGGTAAAGGCAAAGGTAACCCTGAATATTGGGTAGCTGTTGTTAAACCGGGAAGAATTCTATTTGAATTAGATTATCCACAAAGAGATGTAGCTATTCATGCACTTGAATTAGCTGCTCAAAAACTTCCAATTAAAGTCAAAATTGTTGAGAAAACAGGTGAATAGCTATGAAATTAGAAGAAATACGCGAAAAATCAGTTAAAGAACTTAATGATATGGTTGTTGACTATAAAAAACAATTATTTGATTTAAGATTTAAAAGATCTACCAATAAATATGAAAATGCTACTGATTTAGGAAGAGCAAACTCTCAAATGAAAGAAATCAGAAAAACAATAGCAAGAGTAAAAACAGTAATAAAACAAAAAGAATCAGTATAACTAATGAGGTTAATGAGAAATGCCTAAGAAGGAAAAACAAGGTGTTGTAGTAAGCAACAAAATGGATAAAACAGCGGTTGTAAAAGTTGCTTTATATAGTCAACATCCGAAATATAAGAAGATTATTGAATCAACAAAGAATTACAAAGCACATGACGAACAAAATCAATGTTCAGAAGGTGATATAGTAAGAATAGTTGAATCAAAACCGATTTCAGGCGGCAAACGCTGGGTTGTTTCTGAAATTGTTGAAAAAGTAAAATAAGTAATTTCAAAGGATGAAATAAGATGATACAGCAAGAAACAAGATTACAAGTAGCAGATAATACAGGTGCAAAAGAATTGTTATGTATCCGTGTAATGGGCAGTTCAAATAAAAAGTATGCTCATGTAGGTGACGTAATTATTGCGGCTGTTAAAGATGCTACTCCGAATATGGCTGTAAAGAAATCTGAAGTCGTAAGAGCAGTTGTTGTAAGAACAAAAGCTGACATCAAAAGAGCAGACGGCAGTGTAATCAGATTTGATGAAAATGCAGCGGTAATAATAAACAAAGACGGTAACCCGAGAGGTACTCGTGTATTCGGACCGGTTGCCAGAGAGCTTAGAGATAAAAACTTTATGAAGATTATATCTCTTGCTCCGGAAGTAATATAGGAGACGAATTATGAGAAATAAAAAAACTGTTGAAAAACACCCGATACATGTTAAAAGCGGAGATAAAGTTGTTATAACATCAGGAAAAGACAAAGGCAAAGTAAGCTCCGTAAAAAAAGTAATAACATCTGAAAATAAAGTAATTGTTGAAGGTGCAAATATAGTAACAAAAGCACAAAAAGCACAAGGCGGTAATCAGGGCGGTTTAATTAAAACAGAAGCTGCCATGGATTCATCAAAAGTAATGTTATATTGCTCAGCTTGTGAAAAAGCAACAAGAATAAAGTATGATGTTATTGATAATAAAAAAGTCCGTGTTTGTAAAAAATGCGGCGAACGCATAGATTAATTTTCAGTATGGGCACTCCGAAAGGGAGTGCATTCTACGAAAGGATAAGGAAATGACAGTAGTAACAAAAAATTTGAAAGACAAATACAACGAAGAAGTTAAAAAAGTTCTTCAAGAAGAATTTAAGTATGAAAATATTCACCAAATTCCTAAATTAAGCAAAATTGTTTTAAATATGGGCGTTGGTGAAGCTTGTCATAATTCAAAACTGGCTGAATCAATCGTTAATCAATTAACGAAAATAGCAGGTCAAAGAGCATTATCAACAAAAGCTAAAAAATCAATAGCTGCATTCAAATTAAGAGAAGGGATGCCTGTTGGTGCTATGGTAACGCTCAGAGGCGAAAGAATGTATGATTTCTTGCAAAAACTTATTTGTGTTGTACTTCCGAGAATTCGTGACTTTAGAGGTGTAAGCACAAAGAGTTTTGACGGTAGAGGAAATTATACGTTAGGTTTAAAAGAACAATCATTATTCCCTGAAATATCTTATGATGAACTGGATGCGGTTCATGGTATGAATGTTTCAATAATAACGACTGCAAATACGGATGAAGAAGCAAGAGCTTTATTAAGAGCCCTTGGTATGCCATTCAAAAAATAAAAAGGAGTAAAACAAGTGGCTAAAAAATCAATGATAGACAAAGAGCTTAAAAGAGAAGCATTGGCAGCACAAGGTAAATATCCGAGAGTAAGACTTCATAATAGATGTTCAATCTGCGGACGTCCTCACGGGTTCCACAGAGACTTTGGTATATGCAGAATATGCTTAAGAAAAATGGCTCATCAAGGTTTATTGCCCGGTGTAGTTAAAGCAAGTTGGTAGCCGGCAGCGGCCGGGTCAAAGTTTGGCTCAAATATAATAAGCTAGTCCAAATATAAGGTCGTCGCTACGACCGAACGAACGACAAGCTTGAGCGAAAAGGAATTTCAAGCCCCGCAGAGCGGGTTTCAACTTAGGCTCAAATATGATAAATCAAACCAACCATAAAGGTGTCGCTGCACCAAAAGCTTTTCTATACTGCCGAATAGATTTCAGTAAGTAGTAAAAAGTAAAGGAAAATAAAAATGAATACAGATCCAATAGCAGATATGCTGACAAGAATAAGAAATGCTAACATGGTATCTTTAACGGAAGTTGAAATGCCAAGCTCAAAATTAAAAGTTGAGTTAGCAAAATTGTTAAAGTCTGAAGGTTATGTTGAAGACTATGCCGTAATTGATAAAGAAGGCAGCAATTTTAAAACATTAAAGTTAACTTTAAAATATGATGAAAAATCAAAGCCCGTAATTTCAAACTTAAGGAGAGTATCAAGACCCGGTTTAAGAAATTACTGCAAGGCTAAAGATATACCTCAAGTATTAGGCGGAATGGGTATAGCTATTATATCGACAAGTAAAGGCTTGTTGACCGACAGAAAAGCTAAAAAGGAAAATGTCGGCGGCGAAATCCTTTGTTATGTATGGTAAGTAAATAATTTTAATTGGAGATAAAAAAATGTCACGTATAGGAAAATTACCGATAGCAATACCTGATGGTGTTGAGGTAAAAGTAGAAGGACAGGTTGTCACTGCAAAAGGACCTTTAGGCAGTGAATCAGTTGAAATCCGTCCTGAAATAAAAGTTGAAAAAGTTGATAATACAGTAGTTTTAACAAGAGCAAATGATGAAAGAAAATCACGTTCACTTCACGGGTTATCAAGAACATTAGTTGCAAATGTTGTTAACGGTGTTAAAGCAGGATTTGTTAAGAAACTTGAAATCGTTGGTGTAGGTTATCGTGCTCAAATGCAGGGTAATACATTAAACTTAGCTTTAGGTTATTCACATCCTATTGATATACCTGCTCCTGAAGGTATTAAGATTGCTGTTGATCAAAATACTAAAATAACAATATCCGGTGCTAATAAACAGCTGGTTGGCGATATTGCCGCATTAATAAGAAGTAAGAGACCTCCTGAAGTTTATAAAGGTAAAGGTATTAAATACGAAGGCGAACACATCAGAAGAAAAGCCGGTAAGACAGGTAAGAAGTAATACATAAATAGCCAATATAGACCCTTACATAAGTAAGAAGGTCTGGGTGAAAGGAAAGAAAAATGATTAAACAAGTAAACAAAAAAGAAGCAACACAAAAACGCCACAGAAGATTAAGAACTAAATTAACAGGTACGACAGAAGCTCCGAGATTAGCTGTATACAGAAGCACAAAACACATTTATGCTCAAATAATAGATGATGTTAAAGGAGTAACAATTGTTTCAGCATCTTCTTTAGATAAAGACATGAGAAAAGATTTAACTCATGGCGGAAACATCGAAAGTGCAAAAGCTGTTGGTGAAGCTATTGCCAAGAAAGCTTTAAAAGCTGGTGTTAAAGATGTTGTATTTGACAGAGGCGGATTCCTTTATCACGGAAGGGTTGCTGCTTTAGCTGATGCTGCAAGAGAAGCAGGTCTTAATTTCTAAAATTAAAATCAATAAAAAAAGAGAGAGTTTTAAAACTCTCTCTTTTTTATGTCATAGATTAAATTTTCTATACGGCTTGTTTTGTCAGTTCAAGGCATTCAATAACCGTATCAACAACAGTTTGCTGTTCTTCAGGTGTTATTTCGGGGAACATTGGAAGCGACATAACCATTTTAGTATCTTTTTCCGTTAACGGTAAATCGCCTTCTTTGTAACCCAATTCTTTATGCAGTTTTTGCAAGTGAAGCGGAACGGGGTAGTATATCATAGCTCCTATACCTCTTTCCTGAAGCATTTTATGAACTTGATCACGGTTTTCAATTCTTATTGTGTATTGGTGATATACGCAGTATGAATTCTCAGCTTCTTTAGGAGTAATAACTTGCGGATATTTTTTGAACATTTCATTATATCTGTAAGCATTTTCTCTCCTTTTTGAGTTCCATTCATTTACATAAGGCATTTTAACTCTTAAGATAGCAGCTTGAATTTCATCAAGTCTTGAATTTACGCCGAGTTCATCGTGGTAATATCTAATTGCGCCGCCATGGTTTCTTAAAGCGATTACTCTGTTAAACAGTTTTTCATCATTGCACGTAATCATACCGCCGTCACCCATACCGCCCAGATTCTTTGTGGGATAGAAGCTGAAACATCCGAAATCTCCGAATGAACCTACTTTTTGTCCTTTATATTCAGCACCTATAGCTTGACAGCAGTCTTCAACCACTTTTAAATTGTGGCGTTTTGCTATATCCATTATTTTATCCATTTCAGCAGGCTGTCCGTATAAGTGAACGGGGATAATGGCTTTTGTTTTCGGAGTTATTGCCGCTTCTATTTTGTCAGCGTCTATATTAAATGTATCGGGATTAATTTCAACGAATACGGGAGTAGCACCGGCTAAACCTATTGCGCTTGCGGTAGCAACAAAGGTGAATGCCGTTGTAATAACTTCATCGCCTTTTCCTATATCTAATGCTCTTAAGGCTAAGTGCAGAGCATCGGTTCCGGAGTTTAAACCAACGGAGTATTTTGTTCCGACAAAGTTTGCAAATTCCTCTTGAAATGCTTTATTGTGTTTCCCAAGTATATATGAACCCGAAGCCAAAACTTCAAGTACTTCTTTTTCAATTTCCTTGCCGATTTTTGCGTATTGTCTTTTTGAATCTAAAATAGGTATCATATTTTTCTCCTCTTACTTCCTTATATATTTAGTTTAACACATATTATTCGTGCCTTTATATAATCTTAATTTTTTAGTATTATTATGTTATGAACTATTTTGAACGTGCAAAAAAATACAGGGCAAAAAAAAGACTCGGACAGAATTTTTTGATTGATGAAAAGGCTGTTGAGACTATTCTTGATGTTTCTGATATTAAAAAAGATGATGTTATAGTGGAAATAGGTTCGGGGCTCGGTTTTGTTACAGAACATCTTGTTAAACTCGCAAAAAAAGTCTATGCAGTAGAACTCGATGAAGATATGGTTGTTGAGTTATCAAAAATTAATGCGGATAATCTTGAAATTATTCATAAAGACATTTTAAAAACAGATTTATCCGAGTTTGGAAGTAATTTAAAAGTTGTTGCAAATATTCCTTATTATATTACCTCGCCCATACTTGCTCATCTCTTAGGCGAGGTTGATGATTTAACAAATAAGAACCGTTCAAGTATTTCACAGGTGGTATTGATGGTGCAGTATGAAGTTGCAAGAAGATTATGTGCAAATGAAAAGTCGCCATCCAAGGAATTCGGGCTGTTATCCGTTTTGGCTCAATTTTGGGCAGATGTGGAATTTGTGCAAAAAGTAGTGGCTAAATCTTTTTATCCTGCACCAAAAGTTGATTCCGCTATTGTTAAATTAACCGTAAAGGATGAACCTAAATTAAAACTTTCCAATTATACTTTTTTCAGAAAAGTTGTTAAGGCGTGCTTTGCCACAAGGAGAAAAAATATCAAAAATTCTCTTATAAATATGGGTTTTGCAAAAAATGCCGTTGAAAAAACTCTTTTTGAACTCAATATTGCAGAAAATCTGAGAGGTGAGTGTCTGTCTATAGAAATAATGGGAAAAATATCCGAAAAATTGAAAGAGAATTTATGAGAGAAATAAAAGTAAAAACACCCGCTAAAATTAATCTTACCTTAGAGGTATTAGACAGGCGTCCTGACGGGTTTCATAATATTCAATCAATTATGCAGAGTGTAAATTTATATGATTATTTGGCGGTATCTGTTGAAAAATCAGATAAACTCGAAATAAATTTAAGCGGAAATTCAAGTGAAATCCCATATAATGAGTCAAATTTGGTTTATAAGGCAGCGGTTAAATTCTTTGAAAAAGCTGATATAAATAATGTGAAGCTCAGTGTATATATAGAGAAAAATATTCCCGTTGCAGCGGGTTTAGCAGGCGGAAGCACTAACGGAGCAGGGATATTATATGCCTTAAATAAACTTTTTCCCAAAAATTTAGATAAGGAAAATATAGATAACATTTGTGCTTCACTTGGGTCTGATATAAATTTTTGTTTATCAGGGGGGTGCTATCTATGTACTTCAAAAGGCGAAGTACTTGAAAAGTTACCGTATTTTAAGCAGAAGGTCTCTCTTATAAAGCCTAAAAAACTCGGAATAAGTGCAAAAGAGGCATATACAAAATTTGCTCTTTTAAAAGATAAAACTAATCCCAATAACACTTTAAAATTAAAACAGCTGCTTTTGCAAAATAAATTTGATAAAACATTAATATATAACAGCCTTGAGTCGGCTCTATTTAATGATTATAAAGAGTTAAGACAAATTAAAGAAAATGTAAAAGGTTCATTAATGTCAGGCAGCGGTTCTACATTTTTTGTTTTGGATGATAAAATTGATACAAATTTAGATAAAAATAACTATAATATATTTGAGAATCTTACGACAATTCCCTTTGGAGTGCAGGAAGTATGACAGACGATATAATTATTACCGAAAAAACCAATATAAATACTGTTGATATAGACATTTCATCATCTTTAGAAATAGCGAGGATGATAAATAATGAAGATTTAAAAGTAGCCGTTGAGGTGGGAAAAAAACTTAATGATATTGCAAAAGCTATTGATGTAATATCGGATAACTTTTTAAAAGACGGAAGGCTCTTGTATTTTGGAGCGGGAACAAGCGGAAGACTGGGAGTTTTGGATGCTTCTGAGTGTCCTCCTACATTTAATACAAATCCCGATATGGTAAAAGGCATTATCTCAGGCGGTGACAGGGCATTAAGATATGCTATTGAAGGCGCTGAAGATAATATTGAACTTGCAAAAAAAGATTTTAGCGCTCTTGATGTTACGGAAAAAGACACTGTCGTTGCTATTTCGGCAAGCGGAGGGGCAAATTACGATATTGAAGTTCTAAAGCTTGCAAAAGAAAAAAATGCTAAAACAATATCCCTTACATGTAATCCTGCTGCTTTAATGAATAAATATGCTGATATTGTAATCTGTATAGAAACAGGAGCCGAGGCAATAACAGGATCAACCAGAATGAAAGCCGGAACTGCTCAAAAAATGGTTCTAAATATGCTTACTACAGGTGCTATGGTTAAAATAGGCAAGGTCTATAAAAACTATATGGTCGATGTAAAACCTACCAATATTAAGCTTAAAGATAGAGCCGTCAGAATTGTTTGTGCTATTTCAGGTGCGGACTATGAAAAAGCTCAAAAAGTACTTGAAGAAAATTCTTTCAATGTTAAAGAAGCTATACTCCAAATCAAATATAACATTTCATTTGAAGAAGCAAAAGAACTTTTAAAAAATAATAACGGTATTTTGAGAAATATTTTTTAATAATTAGCAAATTTTAAATTGTTTCTTTTTGTAATTTATATAAAGGTGGTAGAAAAAAGTGAGAATATTAAATTACAATTCTAGAAGTATAAAAAATAGTATTGTTAAAGAACAGTATAATCCGTTAAAATATAATAATAAAAATTTAAGTTCTGATGTTTTTCAAAAATCACAAGTATCTTTTGGTGACTCTTCATTGGGTGATGATGAGTCACAATTTTATGAAAATATGCGAAATGAAGGTATATTAGAAGGATATTTTAGAATTTTTTCTTTGAAACAATATCAAAATCTGATTAAAAACTTCAAAGATGAAAGAATCGATTCTTTTCATAATCTTTTTAAAAATATAGAATTTGTTAATATAGACTTTATTACCAATCTTTTTGTTCAGTCTGGTATTAAAACAGTTTTCCTTCTTGATGTGTTTTTGAAAAATTTTAATCGCAATAAACAAAATAAAAAGATATTTGATTTTCAAATGATAGAAGCTGTCAAAATATATGGTTATTTAAAAGATAAAAATGATTTAAATAATTATGGTGAAATGCTTTTATATTTGTATAATCAAGAGGAGGCTTCCCCGAATCCGGATTACAGTAAACTTAATTCTACCGTTAGTTTTCTCAAAAAGATAGGTTTAAAATCATTTAAGGATTTTGAACAAAAGTTTGAGCATTTAAAAGATAAATTTAATAATTTTGCATCTATCGGGGATAAAATTGACGCAATTGACTATTTAATTAAAACCTATGAAGATAAAAAACAATTAATAGATAATATTATTAAAGAAAAAGGTATAAATAAGAAGGCGGAATTAATTTATGCTGATATTAATAATATTGTAGATTACCTCTATGAGAAAAATAACGGAGAAAATTTAAGCCCGTTAGAAGATATAATTGATACGGTAAGTCAAAAAAATAAATTGAAAAAAACGGCATATATTCTTGCAGAACGTCTTTTTGGTAATTTTAGTGAGACTGATAATGAAATAAATTTCTATACAATATTAAAAGAATGCTCTATGAGTATTGTTGATTTTAATGATATAGCAAAAAACTCAATAATTAATGATAATGACATTTTAGATAATATAATTTTTTATAAACCTATTTCAACGGAAATTGCTGAAGATGAAAATATTGACTTAAAAAAATCACAGGAAATATATAGAAAATTTTCTGATTTATTTAATGTTGTATATAACCCTGATGAAGGAATTAATGATATCAAAGAATTATTAGATGTTATAAAAAGATTTAATATAAACAATTCAGATTCAATGCTTGATTTTTATAATCTTGCGACTGGGAAAAAAGTAAAAAATATTAATTCTAAAGAATTTATTGAGTTCATTAAATTATTTAAATATTCTGATTCTAATAACCTTGTAAAAACAGCCAGAACACAAAAAAAGACTGTAGTTGAATTGCTTCAGGCTGAAAAATCCGCATTTGAACAAGTAGAAGATTTAATAAACAATTTTATTATTAATAATGAAATTGTTTATTTTGCAGGAAAAGACGCACTGGATATCTATAAAGAGTATAAGGATTCTATAAATAAAAATCCTCAGAATACTACTCAAATACTTCAAGGAATAGTTAGTTTAAAAGCAAATAATTCCAATGAATATCAACATAGAATTGATGAAGTAAATAAATTTTTAAAATTCTTCGGCGATAATCAGGAATTAACTTTGTTCTTAATTAAAAATAAAATTAATTTTGAAGACGAAGATGAATCTTGTACGTACAGAAATCAATGTCTAAATATATTGCAGTTAATTGTAGAAAATAACGATGAAAAGAAAGCACAAGAAATAATTGATTATATTTCTCAATCAGGATTTCTTGGAAATTCGAAAGCATTTTTATCCAATTTACTTGATTCACGTAAACTTAAATCGGAAAAAAATGAAATACTTCAGATAGCTGCTGAAAGAAATATTGTTTCACTTCCTTCTTTAGTTAAATTGATTAGAAATTATAAATCAGAGGATGGAAAGTATGATAAAATAATCAAACATTTAAAATCTCAACCCCAAGAGGTTGATTTTACAACTTATAAAAAAATACTGTCTGAAATTCAAAGTAAGATTGATTCATATAATATTCCATTAAAAATCAATAATGACAATATTTCTAACATTGATATTAAAGGTTATTTGTCTTGTATTTCTAATAAAGAATTCTATCAAATGTTAAATAAAATATTTAGTGCTTCTGAAAGACAGAATTTTATAGCCAAAATTCCAGGAATAATGTGTGAACAATCTCAACAACATTATTCAAAATTCCGTATTGCTTCAGAAATTGTATCTAAGATAGATAAAACAGATGAATCTTATAGTAATATTGCTTCATTGTTAAAGATTGATAGAGAAAGTTTAGGTCTTAGTAAAGATTGTTCTGATATGATTTATATTAAAAAAATTGAAACAATTCTTCCTAAAAAATTTATAGACTTTATCAACTCTAATGATTGGTTATTATATGAAAATAAATCGTCTATAATGCCTAATTTATCTTTACATGCAAGAATGAGAATAATTGATAGATTTGCTCTTGCAGGGGTAAAAGATATGAATGAGCTATATACTCAAGAAACACAAGAAAAACTTCATAATTTGTTCAAATCTATATTTTGCGATTTACCTTCTTCTATAAAAAGTTCTAACTATGGTAATGTTATTGCTGCAAATTTCAATTATAATTCAAATACAATTGAAGCTGTATTCAGCCAAGATGGAACAATGGTTACAATATTTCCCAAAGGTAGTAAATTAGCTTAATCTTCTTCAATATATGAAACAATCTTGTTTATATTATTATCAAAGCTTTCTAATTTATCCGCAACTTTGCTTATAATCTTATCAGCAGCTTTTTGTTTTTTATTATAGTTTTCTAATTTTTCTGATATTTCATTTAATACATCAATTGATACTTGTTTCTTATTCAATTCTTGGTTAGTTTGTTTTATTTGTGAATTAATATTATTTAATATATCAATCGGTACTTGATTCTTATTTAATTCCTGGTTAGTTTGCTCTATTTGTGAATTAATATTATTCAAGATATCAATTGGTACTTGTTTTTTATTTAATTCTTCACTAATCAGTGATATCTGAGAATTAATATTATTTAAGATATCAGTTGGTATTTGCTTTTTATTTAATTTCTCATAAATTGATGCTATCTGGGAAGAAATATTATTCAAAACACCAATTGGTATTTCTTTTCTGTTTAATTCTTGATTAGTTTGCTCTATTTGAGAAGTTATATTATTTAAAATATCTATTATTGGTACTTGTTTCTTATCTAATTCTTGATTAGTTTGTTCTATTTGGGAAGTAATATAATTTAAAATATCCTTAATTTCTACATTACTGTTGTCTTCACTTAATATTTCAATAAGTTTGTCAAATTTAGTATTTAAAGTATCTATTTTTGCTTCAAGTGAATTAATCTGTTTAGCTTGATAGTTAAATTTTTCATTAAAAGCGGATTCTATTTTAGCAAAATTATTGTTATTATCTTCATTAATTTTATCTATTTTATCATTAATAGAATCAATATCAGGTTTTAAAGCGGTATTGAGTTGAACAATTACACCTGTAATTAGACTTTTAAGTTCAGAAAAATCTTCATTTCTATAATTTGCAAATATTTCATCTAATACAGATACTTTATCAATAATATTAGAAATTTCTTTCTTAATGAGATTAAATTCTTTAGATATTGCAGTTTGAATATCTTTATTTAAAGATTTTTCTGCTAAATCAAGAATATTATTTTGAATTTGATTTAAAGTGTTATCAGTACTATCAATCCATTCTGCAAGATACATAAAAGCAGTATTAATATTATTACTGGTATTTAATGTATTTTGAAGTAAATCTGCAATATTAGAAAGTTTATTAGTTATGTTATTGAATTTATTTTCGGGATTTAATTCTTGTCTTTGAATATCAAGTTCAAAAATAGTGTTTTTAAATGTTTCAAGGTTAGTTTTAAACTCTTTATTTGCATCATCAGCAGATAAGATTAACTTATTTGTTCTTTTGCTGATACTGGAAATATCATCATTTAACTCATCAAATCTTTCCCTTAAGGCATTAATATCATTAGAGGTTTGTTGATTTGTATTATCTAAAAAATTATTGAGTTTTAAAAAGTCGGATTCAATATCTAAAAGGGTATAAATATCCGAGTCATATTTGGTTGTTTTTGTTATGATATCAAGCTCATTAGATAATTCATTGAGCTTTTCTTTCATGTTTGGAATATCTTCTTCAAAAACTTTTGGAATATTATCAATAATATCAGAAGCATTAGAGAGGGTTTCATTAATTTCTTCTATTTTAATATTTAAATTATTGCTTGTTCTACTAACTTTATTATCAATTTCTTCGTTTTGTTTGGAAATGCCATCTATTTTTCCAACCCAATTATTTAATAAATTAATATTTTCATATATTAAATCTATTTTAGAAGAAATAAGTTCTTCTTCAAATACACTATTCATTGAAGATACTTTTCCTGATACATTAGAAATATCTTCTGATAGTTTATCTATTTTGAAATCTATAGTAGAATTTTGTAATATGTGATTAATGTCAGAAATATCTTCAGATAATTTATCTATTTTAGAATCTGTAGTAGAATTTTGTAGCTTGGAATTAATGTCAGAAACATTTTCTATAACTTTTGGAATATCTTCAACAATTTTAGTTATACTAGAGAGAGTTTCATTAATTTCTTCTATTTTAATATTTAAATTATTACCAGTTCTACTAACTTTATTATCAATTTCTTCACTTTTTTGAGAAATACTGTCAATTTTTTTAACCCAATCATTCAATAGATTTATATTTTCATAAATCAAGTCTATTTTTGAAGAAATAAGTTCTTCTTCAAAAGCATTATTAATAGATGACACTTTTTCAGATACATCAGAAATACCTTCGGATAATTTATCTATTTTAGAATCTGTAAGGGAGTTTTGAATTTTATCAGTAATAACAGAAATATTTTCAGAAAGTTCATCAATTCGTAATTCAATGCTGTTGTCATTAATTTTATTATTAATTGAATTAACATCATCAGAAATGGAGTCAATTTTTTGAGACCATTCATTAAGTGCCGTAAGATTTTCATAGACAATATCCATTTTATTAGATAAATCATCTAAATCTAAATCATCATTTAAAGAGGAATCAAGCTTGTTTTTGATACCGGAAATGGTTTCTGTAATATTTTTTGTATCTTCAATACAGGAACCTAAAGTAGCAACTTTAGCTTTAACATCGGACATATTTCCATCAATATTATCAATTTTCATAGTCCAATTATTAAGAGCAGCCATATTATCGTAAATAATATCAACTTTTTCAGATACTTCATCGAAATTAATATTTGCTCCTAATCGTGCATAAACATTTTCAATCGATTTATTAAGAAATCCTACTTTTTCAATCCAAGCATGAATTATATTTAGACTATCATATATGTCACTTATTTTAGAAATTTGTTGAGTAAATTCGTTGTTAGTAAGATAAGAAACTCTTTCTTCTATTGATTTTAAAAGAGTATTAGTTTGAGCAATATTTTTTTGATTTAAAGTAGATACATCAGAAACTATAGAACTAATTTGTTCAATATCAGGAGCATTATCTAGTCTGCCTATTATTTGTTTAATATAAACAGATAAATTTTTATGTATTAAAGATATTTGATTTTCAAGGTTTTCAAGATTGTTAATATTACTTATATTTTTTGATTGTTCTTTGAGAGTATTTATTTCATTACGGAAGTAATCATTAGTTTTAGTGGCAAAATCCAATTGTTGTTTTTGAAATTCTTCAAATTCAGCACTAGTAAGGGATAAATTTTGTGAGTTTTTAATGTTTTCAAGATAACTTCCAATATCTTTAGATTTTTCTTTTAAAGAATTAATATTGTCAAGCAAATCTTTAAGTAGTGGTTCATTGTTACTGTTAACTCGATTAGCAATATTTTCAAGTTTATTTTTAATATCTTCAAAGTTAGATTTAGCTTGTGAATCATTTAATAAATTTTGAATAGATTCAACTGAATTTTTTAAACCTGTCAAATTAAGTCCGTTAGAGGAATCAATTTGATTAAGTTTATTTTGGACTTGTTTTATTATTTCATTATAATTATTATCTTCAGTCATTTTACACTCTCTATTATTTTTTTCATTTTTTATTTTATCAAACATAAAGAATTACTGCACAGTTTGTAATATGAATTATATAAATAAAAAAGGTATAAATTAAAAAAAGCTTGTTATTACTGTATTTTAAAAAAAATAAATATTACAAATGTTTAAGAAATAAAATTTTTAATTTTTAAAATATCTTGTTTAGTAAGACCTCTTGGCGAGTTTGGGTCTTCCGAGTGGTTTCTTAAAAGGTAAGATGGATGAAAGATAACGGTAGCGTCATATTTATTGAGGATTTTAAACCAGTTTCCTCTTATTTTAGAAATTTTTATTTTATCACCCAAGAAAGATTTAGCGGAAGTAGCCCCGCAAAGGACAATAACTTTTGGCTGAATTGTATTAATTTGTTCTAAAAGAAAGTGTTCACAAAGTTTTTTTTCGTTATCTGTAGGAACTCTATTTTCCGGCGGTCGGCATTTAACGGTATTAGCGATGTAGAAATCATCTTTACGAGACAGACCCGAGTCTTCGATAAGCTTGGTTAACAGCTTGCCTGCTCTGCCGACAAATGGTGTACCTGTTATGTCTTCATCAGCCCCAGGGGCTTCTCCTATGAGCAGTATTTTTGCGGTTTTGGGGTTACCATCCGAAAATACTATATTTTTTCTTGTTTTACCGAGTTCGCATTTATAACAGCAATTGCATTCATGTTTAAGTTTTTCAAGTTTTGATTCTTTTTCATTCATAAATTTACCAGCCTTTTAAAGTATTTTACATTATTTATAATAACAATACAAATATGATATAAGTTTTTTTAAACAAAAGTATAACTAACAAATATAGTCATTAAGTGCAATGAAGAGAAAAGGAAAATAATCTATTATAAGAGAGTAAATCCTCAACTCTTCTGATTGCTTATTCTTAGTGCTCATCCCCTTCTAATTATAGAAGGGTTTTTTTTGATTTTTCGGGAGGGTGAAGCGAAGTGGAATGGAAGATAAATGGAAGAGAAACGAAAGAGAAACGAGCGAACCCGAAAGAGCAGGAGACAGGCGGAGCGTGAATATTACGAAGTAATATGAAGCGGAGCAGAGTGTCTATGCTCGCCCGAAAAATCAAAGTTAATATCGGGAGGGTGAAGCGAAGTGGAATGGAAGATAAATGGAAGAGAAACGAAAGAGAAACGAGCGAACCCGAAAGAGCAAGAGACAGGCGGAGCGGGATATTACGAAGTAATATGAAGCGGAGCAGAGTGTCTATGCTCGCCCGAAAAATTAAAGTTAATATCGGGAGGGTGAAGCGAAGTGCAACGGAAGATAAATGGAAGAGAAACGAAAGAGAAACGAGCGAACCCGAAAGAACAGGAGACAGGCGGAGCGGGAATATTCGTATAACTAATTAAAGACAAAAATTAAGGTCTTTTAAGTGTTAATGGTATATCTTTAGGATAAATTTCTTCCGTAACGCCTGAGCACCCAGTGATAAAGAAAAATTCAAAATTTTCACCATGATTAATGTTTAAATCTTCATAAGGTATAGAAGCTTCAAAAATTTCTTTATGAACATATTTTATATGATGTCCCCATTTTAACTCCCAAAGACCGTCTTTAACTGCTTGAGAGAACTGCAGGGGATATTTCCTGTTTCCCGTAAGAGCAAATTTAACTTCATGGGTATATCCGTCAAGTAAAACAGGCAGCAGATAGTCTTTTTTATTTGTTGTTCTTGATGGAGAAGTAAGTTCCATATTATTGTTATAGGCTTTGATATATATATATATTGAAAAATATTCTTTGAAACTTTCTTTACTGTCCATAAGATATTTATTAATATCAAACCGAATATAAAGGTTATCTTTATCCGTGCCGAAATATATTCTGTTAATTAACTTGTTATCCTGTAATACAGGACCTGCAGGTATATCAATACAGCCTGCAGAAAGCCATTCATCGTTGTCTTTAATATAACCGTTAATTAAGGGTGTGATTTCTTTTCTCGGATTTCTAAGTGGTTTTCCAAGCAATGATATTAAAGGCATTTCAAGATAACTTGGAACAGGTTTTTCAATAAAATTATAGATATTTTTCAGATGTTCTCTAAAAAGAAAATCAAAAATGTGGTCTTGACCTGAATTGTTTGGTTCACCGTACCACCAGAACCAGTCGGAACCTTCAGCTATGTAAAGTTCCGATTTCGCATTTTTAATCTGTTCTTTAGATAATCTTCCCGATTTTTCTGCATCTAAAAGGTCGTTTCTTGCATTAACAAGATAATTCCAAGCTAAATTTTTTGTTGGTTCAGCTATCCATAATTGAAATTCCTGATTAGCCCAAGAACCTGCCGTTACTTTTTTAAGCGGTCTTTCCGTATTCTGTTTTTTTTCAATATATTCACTAACAAGAACAGTTGAAATATCTTTATCATCATTTAAAAGCGAATATAATCTGTCAAGGAAAACAGCACCGTCTTTAGGGTATTTTTCCCAGTTATTTTCACCGTCCATAGCAATAGTCAATATGTGTTGTTTATCAGGTGAGTTTTTTAATTTATCATTTACTGTTTTTATACGGTCAAACAAATCATTTGCGGACATAACACTGTCATGATGAGCATATTCAAACCCGATAAGATTTGGGATTAATGAATCTCTAAAAAGTAGTTTAAGGCTTTTTTCACGTTTTGTCGTATATGTATATGAAGAGCATACGTCATAAGGGTCTTCATAGCAGCCTCTAAAATCTCTTACAAATTCTTTTTTAAGTGAATTAGATAAAACGCTTTCATCTGTTACAACCCATTCAATACCCATGTTTGCCAAAATATCAAGAGTTTTTTGGCTAATACAGTGTTCACTAGGCCAAAAACCTTTGGGTCTTTTTCCAAATACTTCTTCAATTCTGTCTAAAGCTGATTTAATTTGTTCTTTTGCGTCTATAGTAAGAGCTATTTTACATTCCGGTAAAGAGTATTTAAAAGAAGGTACTTTTAAATCATTGGGATTTATAAGAATAGGTAAAATAGGGTGATTATAAGGGCTTGTAATAATTTCTATTCTGCCTTCATCCTGATATTTTTTAAATGCCGGAATTATCTGTCTTATTATTTCTCTGTTTATTTCAATAATTGTTTGCCTGTCTTTGAGTGTATAGTTTTTACCTTTTTTTTCAAGTTTTTGAAGTTCGGGGTATTTTCCTTTCCAAATAGGGTCAAACCAAACTAAGTTAAAAAGAAGCATAATATCAGCGTATTCTTGATTTGTAAAATCATTAATACTAATTTCTTCTTTTCCGTAGCGTTTTAAGTAAAGTTCATTATATCTTGGGTTTTGAGATATCAAATTTTCATAATTAGCATCAAAGAAGTAGTTGAGAATATAGAGTTTATCATCGTCCGTGAGTTCATTTACATCTGTAACGGTGAGTTTAGAGTGTATATCGTGACCGTCATTATCGGCATAATCTTCAAAAGCGTCTATAAGAGAAGGAACTATACTGAAATTAAGTTTTATTTTTGGGTATTTATCGAGAATGATAAGCATATCAAGGTAGTCCTTAACAGCGTGGAGTCTTGCCCAGGGCATAAGTCTGATACCGTTAGGCTGTGTTTGATAGTTAGGCTGATGAAAGTGCCAAATAAATGCTAATGATAATTTCTTATTCATATTCTCTTACCCGATTGGTCTATGATAACATTTTTAGCTCAAATATACAACCATATTATAGTTGAGGAAATTATTAAGATATTTAACAAATACTTGTAACCAACAAATACATTACTATTATTGGATGTTGAGTGTATTTTTAACAATTTAATTGAAAAAAAATTTAAAAAAAATCTGTACAAGATATATAAATAGTGTTTTAATAAAGAAATAAATTTGAGAAATAATTAGTCAAATGACTATTAGGGAGAGGAGATTTGGATAAAATCCAAACGATACGCCGCACAAGCGGCTTTTTTATTGCGTTTTTAGTTTCTAAAATTTCAATTTTTGTTCTTTTAAAAATATACTTATTAGTGTTGTATTTTGTATTAATAACACAATAGAAGTTATAAGTAAATATTTTTATAATTATAAGTATGGAAAAGAAAGAGCTTCTTAAAAAATTTGGCAAAAATGTCAAAATTGAAAGAATAAAAAAAGATTTAACACAAGAACAATTGGCTGAAAAAATGCAAGTAGGTTCAAATTATCTGGCCCGTGTTGAAAGCGGAAAGCAAAATATGTCTTTGGGTAAAATACTGGAATTGTCGAAATTTATAGATACTGATATTAATAATCTTTTGGATTTTCACTGATGGCGCTTTGAATCGTTAAAAATAGAAAAACCTGAAACGATTAATAAGACATTTAGATTACCTTTGAAACTTGTACAGGAACTTCAAACTGTTGCTCAAAATAAAAAGGTTTCTCTAAATAATATAGTACAGCAATGTTGTGAATATGCCCTGAAATATTTGGATAAATAATAATTACATCCTCGAAAATACTTCTACGTCAAGTGAATCCATAGTGCCTGCCAAAAAGTATGCACTTGAAGCAATCATTGAAGCGTTATCCGTACAGTATTTCATTTCAGGCGCATATATTTTGTAGCCTTCATTTCTAAGATTGAAAAATTTTTTTCTTATCTCCGAGTTTGCTGCAACTCCGCCTGCAAGAACTATTGTTTTCGCATTTATATTATCAGCTGCTTTTTTTGTCTTTTTGAACAGTGTTGATGTAACATTCTCCTGAAAACTTGCTGCTATATCAGCTTTTGGAAGCTCTTCAAATTCTTTTTTCAGTTTTTGGATTAATTGTAGCGAAGCTGTTTTAAGTCCCGAAAAACTAAAATCAAATTCGCCTTGAAGTTTAGCTTCAGGCAGTTTATATGCAAAAGGATTACCTGTTTGAGCAAGTTTATCAAGGTTTACACCTCCGGGGTAGGGAAGTCCTATCAGCCTTGCTACTTTATCATAGGCTTCCCCTATGGCGTCATCTATTGTTTCACCTATAATTTTTTGGTCTGTATAGCTTTTAACCTCTATAATTTGAGTATGTCCTCCGCTTATTAACAAAGCAACAAACGGCGGTTCTAAATCAGTATTAAGATAGTTGGCACATACATGTGCATTTAAATGATTTACGCCTATAAAAGGTTTATCATTTGCTAAAGCTAAAGCCTTGCCTGCATTCATGCCTACAAGCAATGAACCTACAAGCCCGGGGCCTACCGTTGCCGCAAATGCCGTTATATCTTCCGCTGTTAAGCCCGATTGCTCAAATGCTTGCGCTATAACTAAATTTATGGCTTCAAGATGTTCTCTTGCTGCAACTTCAGGCACTACACCTCCAAACTCAATATGCGTTTTAATTTGAGAAGCTACTACATTTGATATTACCTCTCTGCCGTCTTTTACTATTGCGGCTGCCGTTTCATCACAGCTTGACTCTATTGCAAATATTATATTGTCGTATCCGCTGTCAGGTCCTATTAATACAGGTTTATTTGTTATAGGTGTTTTAAATTCTTTTGAAAGCATTTTGTAATTTCCTTTAGCTTTTTTTGTAATTTTATAATATCATTTAAATAGTTTTTGTGTGAGGATTTAATTATGTCAAAACCTATGAATATAACTGAAAAAATATTGGCTGACCATTCGGGGCTAAATGAAGTTACGGCAGGTCAATTGATAACCGCTAAGGTCGATATTACTTTAGCTAACGATATTACAGGTCCTGTCGCAATTAATGAATTTAATAAAATAGGTGTTGATAAGGTCTTTGATAAATCAAGAGTCGTATTTGTTCCCGACCATTTTGTACCTAATCGTGATATTAAATCCGCACAGCAGGTTAAACAGGTTAGAGAATTTGCACGCAAACATGACCTGGAGCATTTTTTTGAAGTGGGAAGAATGGGAATTGAACATGCACTTTTGCCTGATAACGGAATTGTTACGGCAGGTGATATCGTTATAGGCGCCGATTCTCATACTTGTACTTATGGCGCTCTGGGGGCTTTTTCTACGGGCATGGGTTCAACCGATATTGCCTGTGCAATGGCGTCGGGTGATACTTGGCTTAAAGTACCTTCTGCCATAAAAGTTGAATTTAACGGCAAATTAAATAAATATGTTACCGCAAAAGATTTAATTTTATATTTGATAGGTGATATTGGTGTAGACGGTGCTTTATATAAAACTCTTGAAATTACCGGAAGCACAATTCGTGAATTGCCGATGGACGGCAGATTTACCATTTGCAATATGGCTATTGAAGCAGGCGCTAAAAACGGAATTATAGAACCTGATGAAATTACAAAAGAATATCTTGATAAAAGGAGTTTACGTCCTTATAAATTCTACAAGAGCGATAAAGATGCGGATTATGAGAAAGTTATTGTATATAATACCGAGGAAATTGAACCTGTTGTTGCATTCCCTCATCTTCCCGGGAATACAAAACCCGTATCAAAAGCAGGCGAGGTAAAAATAGATCAGGCAGTAATAGGCAGCTGTACTAATGGGCGTTTATCCGATATTAAAGCTGCTGCCGAGATTTTAAAAGGCAGAAAAGTACATAAAGATGTTAGGTTGATAGTTTTCCCTGCTACTCAGCAAATTTATCTTGAAGCCTTAAGAGCAGGGTATATTGAAACAATTATTGAAGCGGGCGGTGCCGTTTCAACTCCTACTTGCGGTCCGTGTTTAGGCGGGCATGCGGGTATTCTTGCGGCAGGAGAACGTGCTGTTTCTACTACAAACAGAAACTTTGTCGGCAGAATGGGGCATGTAGATAGTGAAGTTTATCTTGCTTCTCCTTATGTAGCAGCAGCAAGCGCAATAGCAGGCAGAATTATTTCTCCTGCCGATTTATAATTATCGAATATTATTTATTTGTTCGGGGTGGTTTGAATTAGACAGGACTATTTCTCTGTATTCATTCTTATCTATATCAACACCCATATTTTTGATATTGATTTTAAATTTTGTTTTTTTTAATTTTTTTTTCTTTTCGTTTTCCACATTGATTCTTTCTATGAATGCACCATTTGAGTGTCTCTATATTTATCTATACTGTCATAAGTTAAATCAGGATTGTCTTTATAATATTTTAAAGCTGTTAAATAAGCTTTAGCAGTATCTAAAACAGTGAAACATGGTGTTGAATACATTTCTGCTATTGTCCTTATTAAAAAGCCTCTATCCTCGGAGCCGTATCTTACGGAGTTATTATTTGTTGTCGGAGTGTTAATTATAAAACACAGCTCTTTATTTTTCATATTTCTCTGCATTTTTTTGATATCAAATTTTTCTATTTCTTTTGATTCTATGTTATGCAGTTTTAAGAATTTATGGGTGCCCGTTGTTGCAACAAGCTTATAGCCTAAATCAACAAGATTTTTTGCAACATCAACTGATTCCTTTTTATAGTGGTCATTGATTGAAATAAGAACATTTCCTCTTTCGTTCGGAAGTTTATACCCTGCTGCCAAAAAGCCTTTCACTAATGCTCTTTCATAAGATGTATCAATGCCGAGCACTTCACCTGTCGATTTCATTTCGGGTGCTAAAGCAGGGTCTATTCGGTTGAGTTTTTGGAAAGAGAATATAGGCACTTTTGCACATACAAGCTTTGTGGTCTTAACAAGTCCCGGAGTATAGCCTTGCTCTGTTATGGATTTACCTAATATAGCATCTATTGCTATTTTGACCATGGGTGTATTTGTAACTTTGCTTAAAATCGGTACTGTTCTTGAAGCACGGGGATTTACCTCAATTATATATGCTGTATCATCTTTCATTACAAATTGAATATTCATTAACCCCTTTATTTTTAAAGCTCTTGCTATTTTTTCGGTATAATCAACAAGGTTTTTGATAATATTTTCGGGGATTGTCTGAGTTGGGTAAATAGCAATCGAATCACCCGAGTGAATGCCTGCTCTTTCAATATGTTCAGTTATTGCGGGAATAAGTACATTCTCGCCATCCGAAATAGCATCAAGCTCAAGCTCTGTTCCTTCTATATACTGGTCAATAAGTATTGGATGTTCATCCGAGAACTTCATAGCGCCTTCAATGTATGATAAAAGTTCATCCTTGTTATATACAACCTGCATACCTCTGCCGCCTATAACGTAAGAAGGTCTTACAAGAAGCGGATAACCGAGTGTTTTAGCTGCTTCAAGTGCTTCAGACTGCTTTTTAATCGCAAAACCTTTTGGCTGCGGTATATGTAAATCCCTTAAAAGCTGTTCAAACAGTTTTCTGTCTTCCGCTATATTTATTGATTCTAACGAAGTTCCTAATATATTTACTCCTCTTTCATACAGTTTTGGAGCCAAATTAATTGCTGTTTGCCCACCGAATTGAACCATTACACCTTCAGGTTTTTCTTTTTCTATAATATTCATTATATTTTCAATGTGCATTGGTTCAAAAAATAACTTGTCAGCTACGTCAAAGTCCGTCGAAAGCGTTTCGGGGTTTGAATTTACTATTAAAGATTTATAATTGTTGTTGCGTACTTCCCATGCTGCGTGTACTGAGCAGTAGTCAAATTCTATACCCTGCCCTATTCTTATGGGGCCTGAACCTAATATTAGTATTTTTTTATCGTTATTATCGGCGTCACTTTCATCAACTTCATTGTATGTTGAATAGTAATACGGCGTATATGCTTTAAATTCCGCCGCACAGGTATCTACTATCTTGAATGAAGCATTTATTGAGTTTTCCTTTTTTATTTTCTCCACTTCTTCATAAGGAATTTGCATAAGTTTTGATATTTCTTCGTCAAGGAATCCCTTTTCTTTGGCTTCCATGTATAATTCGGGTGTTAAATTTTCATTTTTAAGCCTGTTTTCAAAGTCAACGAGGCTTTTAATCTTATATATAAACCATTTGTCTATTTTAGTAATTTTGTTTATTTCATCAACGGAAATACCTCTGTTTATGGCTTCCGCTACTCTGAATATTCTTCTGTCATCCTGAACATGCAAAAGTGCTTTAAGCTCATCCTCACTGCATTCAAGGTGTCTGCCTCTTAAAAGACCCGTATATTTAGACTCTATTGAAGTTACAGCCTTTTTAAAAGAACTTTCAAATGTTCTTCCTATTGCCATAACTTCTCCCGTGGCCTTCATTTTGGTACCTAAAATTCTGTCGCCGTGTTTAAATTTATCAAACGGCCATTTTGGGATTTTTGTTACTACATAATCAAGCACAGGCTCAAAGGCGGCTACTGTTTTCTTTGTTATTGAATTTGGAATTTCGTGCAGGTTGTATCGGGTAGCCTGTTGCTTTGGAGGCAAGTGCCGAAGAACGGCTTACACGGGGGTTAACTTCTATTACATAATATTGGTTGCTTACTGTATCAAGAGCAAATTGAACGTTACATCCACCTTCTATTTTTAATGCTTTAATTATCTTTAAAGCTGCACTTCTCAGCATTTGGCATTCTTTGTTTGTAAGGGTCTGGGTGGGTGCAACAACAAAACTGTCACCCGTGTGTATACCGATTGGGTCTATATTTTCCATATTACATATTGCAATACAGGTGTTATTTGCATCTCTTATTACTTCGTATTCTATTTCTTTATATCCTGCAATACTTTTTTCAACAAGAACTTGAGAAATCGGGCTTAGGGATAACCCTGTATAAACTATGTCCTCATACTCGCTGTAGTTATTTGCTATACCGCCGCCTGTACCGCCGAGAGTGTATGCAGGTCTTACAATTATCGGGAAACCTATCTTTTGAGCGAATTTTTTAGCGTCCTCAAAACTTGATACAATATCACTTTCGGGGATTGGTTCACCTATTTCAAGCATTAAATTTTTAAATAATTCCCTATCTTCGGCTTTTTTTATTGACTCAATTTTGGTTCCTAAAAGTTCAACGTTATATTTCTCCAATACTCCTGCTTGATTGAGGCTTACAGCAAGATTTAACCCCGTTTGACCGCCTAAAGTAGCTATTATGCCGTTTGGTCTTTCTTTATCTATAATATATGTCAATGATTCTAGCGTTAAAGGTTCTATATATACCTTATCTGCTATATTTTCATCTGTCATAATAGTTGCAGGGTTTGAGTTAACAAGAATAACTTCTATATTTTCCTCTCTTAATGCTCTGCAGGCTTGCACTCCCGCATAATCAAACTCTGCTGCCTGACCTATTACTATAGGCCCTGAACCTATTACTAGTACTTTTTTTATATTTTCATTAATCGGCATAACATATCTCTTTCTTTTTAAACACTGACTGTTTTAGATTCTTCAATTTCTTTTACCCAGTCCGTAATGATTTTATATGAATCATAAGGACCAACCGTTAATTCCGGGTGGAATTGTACGGTTTTTATATTATATTTTTCACAGCACATACCTTCTACCGTCTTATCATTCAAGTTGATATATGTGGCTTCAACTCCTTCGGGTAGCGAATTTTCGTCCACCGCATAGCTGTGATTTTGTGAAGTTACAAATATTTCATTTGTTTTTGTATTAATAACGGGGTGGTTTCCGCCTCTGTGTCCGTATTTTAGTTTAAATGTTTTAGCGCCTAACGCTAGTGCGATAATCTGATGTCCCAAACAAATTCCGTATAATTTTATTTTCCCGAGCAGATTTTTTGTTGTTTCTATTGCCTGAACTGCATCTTCGGGGTTCCCTGGACCGTTTGAGATTAATACTGCGTCAAAATTGCCTTCAAGTATTTCATCAGCCTTAACATCCGCAGGAAATACCGTTATATCACAATCAAGTGATTTAAAATTATCTATAATGCTCTTTTTAATTCCCATATCAATTATGGCAAGTTTAATGCCGTTTCCCGTAAATCTTTCGGTCTTATATGTAGTTATTTCAAGCGTTATATCCTTACTTATTCTGTATTCTTTAACTTTCTGCTTAATTTCTGGGGTTATTTCACCTGTTGTTACGGCGCAATTCATTGCCCCGTAATTTCTTATAATTTGGGTTAAATATCTTGTGTCTACACCTTTTAAACCTACTATATTGTTTTGTTTTAAGTAATCGCTTAAAGAAAGATTGCTTTTGTAGTGGGATTCATGCTCACAGATATTTTTAACCACAAATCCTTTTGCATAAATTCTTCCGCTTTCAAAATCATCTTTATTAATACCGTAGTTGCCTATTTCTGGGTAAGTCATAACTATTGTTTGACCTGCATATGAAGGGTCGGTTAAAATCTCCTGATAACCAACCATTGAAGTGTTAAATACAATTTCTCCATAAGAAGTTCCGTCAGCTCCGATTGATTCACCTTCAAATATCATGCCGTTTTCAAGGATTAATTTTCCTTTAGATTCGGCGTATGATTTATTTTGAGTTAAAAGAGCATTTTCTATTTCTTCATAAATCATTTGAATGGCTTTAATCCTGTCTTCGGCAGACGTAACGGCTCTGCCTATTACAAGGTAGTCAGCTCCTTCTTTTATTGCAATACTTGGTGTTGCAAGGCGCTTTTGGTCGTTTTTATTTGACCATTCTGGTCTTATTCCGGGGCAAAGCACTTTAAAATCTTTACCGCAAACCTGTTTTATCTTTTTAGCTTCCCAAACACTGGCTACTACTCCGTCAAGTCCCGACTTCTTTGCCATTAGAGCCAGATTCAGCGCATAATCTTTGGGATTGTACGGAACTTTTAATTCGCTTTTTAAACATTCTTCGCTTATACTTGTGAGAACCGTAACGCCCAGTATCACGGGGTTTTCTTTGCCCAGCTCCTGTGCTGTTTTTCTTGCAGCGTCAGAGGCGGTTTTCATCATTTCCGCTCCGCCTGTTGTATGCATGTTAAAAAATGATGCACCGTTTCTTACTATATTTTCTGCCGCTTTTGCTACGGTATTCGGAATATCATGGAGTTTAACATCAAAGAAAAACTTTATATTCTGCTCTTTCATAAAATTAAATATTTCATATCCGTTGCCCGTATACATTTGAAGCCCGACTTTGAAAACTCCGACATAGTCTTTGAGTTCGGTTATAAGCGATTTAGCTTCTTCTAACGTGTCAACATCAAGAGCCAATACTATTTTTTCTTTTATTTCAGGTCTTATATTCATTTTTGTTATCCTATAATATGTATTTTACCTTTTATTATTGTCATTTTCACTTTACCTTTTAACTCTTTTCCGTTAAATGGTGAAATTCTGCATTTAGACTTAAATTTAGAAGCGTCAACAATCCATTTTTCGTTTAAATCAATAATTGTAAGATTTGCTTCTTTCCCGACTTCAATACTGCCTTGATTTTCAAGTTTAAGAATATCAGCAGGCGCTAATGTTAATTTTCTTACGGCTTCCATAAGGGTTAATTCTCCAGTGTGAACAAGATAGGTTAAAGTTATACCCAGTGCCGTCTCAAATCCTGCTATTCCCATCGGGGCATTTTGTATGGGAAGCTGTTTTTCGTGTACGGTATGAGGAGCGTGGTCAGTTGCTATAACGTCTATAGTTCCGTCTTTTAGCCCTTCTATAATTGCTTTTTTATCTTCTTTTGTTCTTAAAGGAGGATTTACTTTATATTTTGCGTCATAATCAACCATATCATCCTGAGTAAGGCTGAAATAATGCGGAGCTGTCTCTGCCGTAACATTAAGACCTTCCTTTTTTGCCTGTCTTATAAGTTCAACCGAACGTTTTGTTGATATATGTGCAAAATGGTATCTGCCGTTTATACTTCTTACAACTTCCAGTTCTCTTGCTACTGCCAAAGACTCCGTTATTGAAGGTATACCTTTTAGACCCAATTTTGTTGAAATTTCTCCTTCATTAATTACACCTGAATTTGCAAGTGATGAGTCCTCGGAATGTGATATTATTATTGAATTATGAGAGTTTATATATTTTAGAGCTTCTCTTAAAAGGTGCATGTTTTCAACGGGTCTGCCATCATCGGAAAATGCTGCGGCACCATTTGCAATAAGTTCTGATACATTTACTATCTTTTCTCCCATAAGTCCTTTTGTTACGGCACATATCGGATAAAAACCTATATCCGATACTTCTTTTGCCCTGCTTATAACATAATTAAGCGTTGCTGAATTGTCGTTAACGGGATTTATATTTGCCATAGGGCATATTGCACTATATCCCCCATCAATAGCTGATAGAATCCCTGTTTTAATGGTTTCTTTAGAATTATATCCCGGTTCTCTTAAATGGCAGTGCATATCAACCAGCCCCGGAATAGTTATTTTGCCTGTCAGGTCTATTACTTCTTCATTATTTTTAGGAGTTATATTTTTTTGTATTTCTTCAATAATCCCGTTTTCTATACGAATGTCTGTTATATCTTCAAAATTATTTTTCGGATTAACTATTTTGGTGTTTTTAAGAAGCATTTAGACCTCTTTTCCTTTGTTTAAGAGAGTATTTAGTATTGCCATTCTGACATATACCCCGTTTTGTGCCTGTTCAAGAATCGTTTTACCTACGGTGTTATCTAAAAGCTCGGATGAAACCTCAATATTTCTGTTTGCGGGCCCGGGGTGCATAAGTATTACGTCTTTTGAAGCATACTCTTTTAATAAATTTGTATCTATTTCATACAGCCTTTTATATTCGGAAGATTCAGGGTAGCCTTCTTTTTCATGGCGTTCATTTTGAACCCTTAATACCATTACGACGTCACTATTATTTACTGCTTCTTTGACGTTTTGATGATACTTGACATCAAAAGCTTTTAAATTCTCAAATTGGAGATATGAAGGTGCACAAAGATGAATGTCTGCATTAAACTTTGAAAGCAATGCTATATTTGATTTAGCAACTCGGCTATGGGCGACATCACCTACAATTGTTATTTTTTTGTTTTCTACGCTTCCCGTTTTTTCAAGCATAGTATAAAAATCAAGTAATGCCTGAGACGGATGAGCATGAGTTCCGTCGCCGCCGTTTACGAATTTAATCGGATATTTTACGAGCCTCATTACGTTATTTATTATTCCTGACAGAGAATGCCTTATTACAACGGCGTTTACACCTAAGAAATATAAATTTTCAATTGTATCTTTTAAGCTTTCTCCTTTTGATAAAGATGAGTGCTGAGCGTCAAAGTTTATAATGTTCATTCCGAGTTTTTGCCCTGCAATCTCAAAACTACACCTTGTTCTTGTGGAGTTTTCATAAAACATCAGAGCAAGGGTTTTCTTTTCAACATCCGACTTTTTAGTGCCGTTTTTAAACTCTTTTGCGAGATTAATTATGTTTAAAATATCTTCTTTTGTTAAGCTTTCAATATCAATTAAATGTTCCATTATGCTTTTACCTTTTCTTCACGGCTTCCCGGTTTTACGAGAGGAATACCTTCTCTGCATAAAGGACAGTCTTTCGGGTCATATACAACAGGGTCTATCTGCATTAAAGACTTAATGTTGTATTCAGTAAGTCCTTTTGTTCTGTCAACTATACAGCCTACCGCAACAACTTCAGGTTCAAACTCTTTTATTGCTTCCATTGTTTCTTTTATTGTTCTTGCGGTAGTTATTACATCTTCAATAATTACTACTCTTTCACCTTTCTTTAGAGTGTAACCCCTTCTTAACTGCATTATTCCGTCTTTTCTTTCAACAAAAAGATTACGTTTCTTAGCATTTTTAGCTGTTTCATAACCTATAATAACGGCACCTATTGCAGGGGCTACTATTGTATCAAATTCAATATCCGACAGCTTTTCAGCAAGCATTTTTCCGAGTTTTTCCGTTATATTAGGGTACTGGTATAATTTTGCACATTGAAAATATATATCGGAATGCAAGCCCGATGTAAGGCAAAAATGTCCGTGTAATACTCCCTGTGCTTCTTCAAGTAAACTTAAAACCTCGTTTGTCATTATTTCCTCAATTCTTTCTTCAATTCTTCCAAATCTTTAAACCCGTTGGTTTTGATAAAATTTTCAAGTTCAAAAACCAGTTTTTCGGCAATTTCAGGATGTGTAAAGTTAGCTGTACCTATCTGAACCGCATTGGCGCCAGCCGTAAAAAATTCAAGCACATCATTCAGGTTCTCTATACCGCCTATACCTATAATCGGTAAATCTGTTGCCTGTTTAATCCTTATGACTGCGCCGATTGCCACGGGTTTTACTCCTCTGCCCGAATATCCTCCCGTCACGACCGTTTTATTAACCTTGCCGTTTATTATATCAAGCTTAATCCTCGTACCCTTTAATGTGTTTATTGCACTTATGGCGTCAGCTTCCGCTCTTTGGCAGGCTTGGGCAAGCTTTTCAATTGATGTTACATTGGGCGTCAATTTAACCGCTAAAAATCCTTTATATTCTTGCCTTACGGAACTTACAAGCTCATATAATGAATTTTCATCAACTCCGAATTCAAGGCAGCCTGATTTTACATTCGGGCATGAAACGTTTAACTCAACAGCTTTTATAGAGTTTTTATTACAAATTTTAGCCAGTTCAATGTATTCATCAAGAGTGGAACCTGCCAGATTCATTATAAAATTTATGTTTTTCTCTTTTAAAACAGGCAGCTTTTTGTTTAAAAATTTCTCGATTCCTACGTTTTCAAGCCCTATTGAATTAATCATACCCGCCTTTGTTTCTATAATACGGGTGTGTTTGTTGCCTGCTCTGGGTTTAAGAGTTATAGCTTTTGTTACTATAGCGCCGAGATTTGAAACATCAATAAATTCTTCATATTCATCATTGTATCCGTATGTCCCCGATGCTGTTAATATCGGGTTATTAAGTATTAATCCGTTGAGGTTTGTCTGTAAAATATCACTTACCATACAACCTCGCTTCCTTTAAATACGGGACCGTCTTTACATACAGATTTATTAACTGTTTCAGTTTCCGTTTTTATATCTATAACGCAGCCTCTGCATACTCCGATACCGCATGCCATAACTTTTTCCATTGCAACTTGAGTTTCTATATCGTATTTAATGCCCATTTCGGCAGTGGATTTTAAAACAATATTCGGTCCGCAGCAATATATAATTTCAGGGTTATATGTATTTATTAACAGTCCTAAATAGTTAATAATACTTCCTGCTTCACCCAATGAACCGTCATCAGTATATATTTTATCAATATTTACGCAGGAGGGAACTTCATTTTTATTTAAAAAACCGCATGCAAACAGGTTTTCTATTCCTTTTTCATCCAATTTTGTTTTTAAAAAGCTGATGGGAGCAGCTCCTATACCTGCACCTATAAGCAGAGATTTTTTATTTTTTATCTCAAAGCCGTTGCCTAATGGCCCTATTATATCAATAAAATCACCTTTTTTAAGTGATTTTATATAATTTGTACCTTCTCCTCTTTCTTTAAATAGAATGCCTATTCTGCCTTCGTTATTGGAAAATACACTGAACGGACGTCTTAGGGTTAAGCCGCTACAGTATATTGAAATGAATTGCCCTGCTTTAACATCAACTTTTCTGCCGCATTCTATTTCCATTAAATAAGAACTTATCGAAACTTTTTGAATTTCATAAACTTGTGCTTTATATACTTTTTTTGTATTGTTAGTTATCATTTTGCTTATATACTGCCTTATTCCTTGGTCACTTTGTCACTCAGCTTCACTTCGTTCCGCATACAGGTTCAGTCATCCTCGCTTTGCTGCGGTGCTTCACTTTGTAGGTTACTTCGGGTTCACTTCGTTTCATCCTACGCTCGTCTTAAATTTTGCTTCACTCGTGACTGCCGTTCCTTCGCTTCGCTGTCGTCACTTCGTCACTCGGTTACTTCGGGTTCACTTCGTTTCACCCTACGCAAAATTTAAAAAAAAAGAAAAACGAACAGTTTTTCTTTTTATCTCTTATATTCAATTTTTAACAAATTATGTTTCATGACTTTCCCTTATTTTTTAGTATTATGAAGCCAACAAAAACTTAAGTCAACGAAAAAACAAACATATTTACAATTAAAATTATATTATCCTTATAAATTAGACAAACAGGTAATTCTAACAGATTTAACTTGTAATAAATTACTTATGTAATATTTATTTGAAAGGATTCTAAATGTTTTCACACGAAAATATAACAAAAGATTTATCAAGAGCTAAAAAGTTTTTTGAAGATATTATCTCTTTTACCGTTGGACCCTATACATTGGATGAAATTATTGCAAATAGAGTCAATACAATAAATATAGTTGACGTAAGAGAATATAATGACTATATTGAAGGTCATATCCCTTATGCAGTTCATATACCTTATAAAGAAGCAAAAGACCACGTTGAAATACTTGATAAAAGTAAAGTAACCGTTGTTTATACATATTCGGATTCATGCCCCAGAGCCTATAAAACAGCCTTGGATTTAATTGAAAAACATTATCCCGCTGTTATTTTAAGAGGTGGCATGAAAGAATGGAAAAAGTTTGATTTCGATATAGTCAAAACAGATTCTGATATGTAATAAAAAGGGCAAAAAACTTTTGCCCCTTTTTATCTTTTGTATATTTATATTTCTTCTCTGTATAGATAAGCTGCAACTTCCGGATATTTATCAACAATACTTAATTTGTCAAATTCTGCCAAATAATTTATTGTTTGTTCACTAAGTCCATCAGCCCAAGCACCTGCATTGTATCCCCATAGAATTGCATGAGTTAAATTGTCTCCTGTTGGTAGAATTGCACCTTCTGATAATTGTTGCTGCTTTTGATCATGTAAAAATCTTAAATATATTATTGCTGCGTCAATATTGTCATATGGATTATTTATATCTAAATTTAAATTAAATCTATTATTTAAATCTTTTTCTCCAATTGGTCTGATTTGAAAAGGTCCGGTTGCTTGACTTGAACTCTTAAGTAATCCGCCATCTTCATCGTATATATGTCCGCCTGATTCTATGTATAATATTTTTACTAAATCATGTAAATTTACTTTCCCTTCACCTAATTCTTCAATTCTTGATTTTAATAATGGCAGTGCATCTTCTCCTATTTCTTCTGATAGTGTATTTAATGCTCCTAATAAATTTTCATATGATTCTTTTACTTCTTCATCATTTTCTATTATTTGCAATGCTTTTTCTTCTAGTGTAGGTTCTTTTATTTCAGGTTCTTCTGCTAACTTGGCTTCTTTAGTATCTATTTCAGATTGTTCAGAATTTTCTTCAGGTATTTCAATTTCTACGTCGCCATTACTAGTTTTTATTATATTTGTTTCTTCAGAGTCTGAACCTACCTGCGTACTTGTACTTGTACTTGGATCAATTATAGGTTCTTTATTGCTACCTTGTGCTATATCGTGATATGCTGTTGTAATTCCAAGTGCTGCTAATAGTGCGCAAATTACTTTAACCGGTTTATAATTTTTTTGATCTAATCTTATCGGATGTTTTACTGTACTTTCATATGTATCCTGCTGTGATTTCTTATTATTTTGTGTTCCATTGAAATTTGTTTGTACATTTTGATTCAGGGGTGTAATTCTTGTTATTTTATTTCCTTGAATTTCTACATTAAATATTTTAGTTTCCATTGTCTTTTTCCTATTTTGTCTCTTAACTTCGCTATCTGAAAAAGTAAGAATAAAAAAATTTGCCATATCTATTTGTATCTTTATTTATTAATTAACAAAAATTAACTTTGGGTTTACTAAAATTACCATTCAAATGGAGTAGTTCCAAATTATAAATTTATGATATAAAAAATATGACGGATAGAGAGGAAACACTGGCAATGAATGAATTGAAAGATAACATTAAAAAGTTTTTGTTTGTTAAGTATGCACAAAAAAAGATGAATCAATGTGAAAAGACAATTTCTAAGTCTATTCCTTGGATTCAAAGAAAAAGTATTATTAATACTATTCAAACTCATTGCAAAATTTTATTGAATACTCTCATTAACAATGAAGAACATCAATCTTTAAGACAGAATAAATATATTCTTGATTCAATTATTAAATATACATTCACAAGAAGCGAAAATTTATTGAAATCTAATAAAAAAGCTAAAGATATTAAATCCTACATGCAATTAAATTCTTATATCGTATATGATGAAATAATTAAAGGTTTAAGAACAAATAAAAATAAAAAAGCCATTAATTTTAATATTGAAAAACAATTGTCCGATATTCAAGAAAAAATGGATTGTAAAGTTAGTATTGATGAAATACTGCAAGAAAAAATCAATGCTTAATATTCGATAAATAATAAAACCGGCATTAGTTATTGTTATGACCGGTTTTATTATTTTTAGTATTAATTGACTTTTTTTAAGTGATAATTTATATTATATTTTATTTCAAAAAAATGGAGGTATAGAAAATGAAAAAAAGTTTAATCATTATGTTTATTATCTCATTATTATGTGTTCAAATGCCTGCTTTAGCAGGAACACATGGACAAAATGGAAAAGTTACGGCTAAATCTATAGGTGCAGGTGCTTTATCACTACTTGTTTGGCCTGGAATCGGTCAAGCTGTTAACGGTCAAAAATCAGAAAAGAATTGGACTCATGCACTTCTTGGTTTAACAGGCGTATTTAGAATCTGGTCTTGCTATGATGCTGTTGTAGATAGGCAAGGCGGGGTTTGGGAAAACAGAATTTAATTAATGTAACAAATGATGGCTTAAAAAAATTAAGCCATCATTTTTATTTTTTTATATTATGTTATCATATATTTATGACTACAGAAAAAGAAAAAATGCTTAAAGGCGAATTGTATAATGCCAATTATGATAAGTCTTTGATTCAGGAAAGAACTGACTGTAAAATTTTGTGTTTTCAACATAATAATCTCTCTCCCGAAAAAATTAATGAAAGAGAAATTTTAATCAGAAAAATATTAGGGAAAACTAAAGAAAAATTTTTAATTGAACAACCTTTTATGTGTGATTACGGTTATAACATAGAAATAGGTGAAAATTTTTATTCTAACCATAATCTGATAATTTTAGACTGCGCTAAAGTAACTTTTGGTGATAATGTTTTTATAGCACCTAATTGTGCTTTTTATGCGGCAGGTCATCCTTTGGATTGGGTTACAAGAAATAAGGGACTTGAATATGCAAAACCGATTCATGTCGGTAATAATGTTTGGATAGGCGGAAATGTAGTTGTTTTGGGTGGTGTAACAATTGGAAATAATGTTGTTATAGGGGCAGGCTCTGTTGTTACTAAGGATATTCCTGATAATTCTCTTGCTTATGGCGTTCCTGCTAAAAAAATAAAAGAATTGTAATTGCTATTTATCAATTGAATTGAGCCTTACGTCAGCAGCCAGTTTATGTGCGCTAAGTCCTTCAATTTTCGCTAAATCTGAAGCATTTTGAGCTGTTTCTTTTAAAGAAGAAGCTTTAATTATTTGATATGTCTGTATTTTTATATAATCAAATACGCTTAAACCGCCTGAATATTTGGCAACTTGATTAGTCGGCAAAGTATGATTTGTGCCTGATACATAATCTCCGAAAACCTCCGCCGAATAACTGCCTATAAACATTGAACCGTAATTCGTAAATTTATCAGTGTATTTTTCTAAATTATCTATGCACAATTCAAGGTGCTCGGGGGCTTTTTTATTTGCAAGTTCTACTGCTTCATCTATATTATTAACAATTACTGCATAGGATTTAGAGTAGGAAATTTCTGCTATTTCTTTTGTTGAAAGAGTTTTTAAATATTCCTCTGCTTTCATATTAACCTTTTGCGCAAATTCTTTTGAGGTGCAAATTAAAAAAGCACGGGCATCTTTATCGTGTTCACACTGTGCAAGCATATCTGCTGCAACAAAATCAGGGTTTGCGCTGTTATCTGCAACTATCAGAACTTCACTCGGACCTGCCAGAAAATCAATTCCGCATTCTCCAAATACTTGTTTCTTTGCTGACGTAACAAACTTGTTTCCGGGTCCAGTTATTTTATTTACTTTTTTTATACTTTGAGTTCCGTAGGCAAGAGCTGCTACTGCTTGAACTCCACCAATTCTATATATTTCATCAGCACCTGCTAAGTATGCTGCGCATACTGTTACGGGCTGTATTTTTGGTGATACAGCCGCAATTCTTTTTACTCCCGCAGCTTTAGCCGGTACTATTGTCATTATTGCGCTTGAGGGAAGAGGATAGTTGCCTCCCGGAATATAACAGCCTATTGATTCTATAGGGATAATTTTGTGTCCAAGAATATTTCCGTTAACTTCTGTTTCAAGATTTTTAATGCTGTTTAATTGAGCTTTTGCAAATGTTTCAACATTTTTTATTGCAAATTTTATTGTGTCTTTTGTCTTTTGGTCAATTGAATTTACAATATCCTCAATTTCTTTTTTTGTAACTTTAAATTCCTCTATATCTCCATCACCAAAGACTTTTGAATATTTTCTTACGGCACTGTCACCGTTTTCTCTTACATCTTTTATTATTTGAGCTACGGAATCAATATTTTCAAATTCAATTTTAGAAAAGAAATTTTCATCAATTTCTTTATAAGTATATATTTTCATATTTAATCCTATTTTGTTCTTGAAGCTAAATTATTGAGTATATCTTGCGGAGTAACATTGTGAAGCGCCATATATGTGAGCATATGATATGTAAGGTCGCTTGCTTCCCATTCTAAGCCGTCACCTTTTTCAAAGTTTACGGACTCAAATGCTTCTTCCATGATTTTTCTTTGTAGTTTAAATTCGTCTTTAAACAGTTTTGTTGTATAAGAATTTTCGGGCATTTTAGCCTTTCTGTCCAAAAGCAGGTTGTATAATTCATTTATACAAAAATCTCTGTCTTCAAAGCAGGAGTATCTTCCTGTATGGCAGGCAACTCCTTTTTGCTTTACCTTAAATAGAAGCGTATCTTGATCACAGTCAAATTTTGCGCTTATTAATTCCTGAGTATTTCCTGAGGTCAGTCCCTTTGTCCATAATTCTTTTCTTGAACGGCTGTAATATGTAGCTAATCCTTCAGACAGAGACTTTCTTAAAGACTCTTTATTTGAATAAGCAAGCATTAAGACTTGTTTTGTTTCTATATCCTGAACAATTGTCGGAATCAGTCCGTTTTGTTTATCAAAATCCATAACCGAAATATAAGCATCTTCTAAGTTGACAGCTCCCGTATAAATACTCATACCTAATTGAGTCGATACATTCATTTTAACAAGAGTTTTAATCTCTTCAATTGTTGATATACCGCCTGCTGCTATAATAGGTTTTTTCGTTAATTCTCTTATTTTTTTTATTGCAGCTATATCCGTTCCCTGCATCATTCCTTCTTTATCAACTATTGTATAAAGATATCCCGAGCAGAAATTATCAAATCTTTTAATATAGTCTTCAGGTGATGCGTTTATTTGCGTAGTCCAGCCTTCTACGGTTATTTTCCCTTGCCTTGAATCTATCGCAACAATAACTTTATCTTTAGGTAGTTTTGACAAAAATTCTTCATTGGCAGCAGTTCCTATTATTATTTGCTTTGCACCGTTTGCAATTATTCTTTTTGCCTTATCTATATCTCTTATTCCTCCGCCGACTCTGCAATGGGCTATTTTACATATTTCTTTTATAAGATCTTCATTCTCACCCTTATTCATTGCCGCATCTAAATCTATTACGCTTATTTCACCAAAACGAGAGTAGTATTTTGCAAGTTCTAAAACATTTTCTTTTTCAAGAACTTTTTCTTTTCCCTGTCTTAGTTGAACAGCTTTTCCATCCATTAAGTCTATACTTGGAATAATCATATTTTTCCCTTCCTTTTAGGATAAATTATAGATTAAACAAAATATATTTAAAATGATAAAAAATTAATTATAACAAAATAAAAGTATTTAAAAATATGTAAATAAAAAAAGCCGATTAAAAAATCGGCTTTTTTTATTTACTTCTTTATTTAAGCAGCTGATTCATCATTATATGAACCTGTATAATTCATAGACATAATATTAAGTTCTATTTTTGCTTTTATAATTGCCATTTCTTTTGAAAAACCACGATTTAAATATTTTTCAACTTTTGTATTAAAATCTTCTTGTGTAATTTTTTTATCTTGATTGTTATTAGTATTTAGAATATTTATATTTCCTTCTGTTGAAGATTCAGAAGAGGAAGTGCTGACAGAATTTGTAGGAATGTTTATATCTTTCATAACATCACCTAAGATATTATTCATAAATAATTCTTCTGTTTCAAGTCCGCCGTTTCCATTAGCATCGGCAATTTTTATTTCTCCGCCCATTCCATCAGATATTGTATAAACGGCTATAGCTCCGTTAGTAACACTATTTGAAAAATTACCTGCTTTATAATCTGAAATATATGATGTTTTTACATATTGGACTTTTACATCATATCCCAATCCTTTACATCCTGATATAAAAGATTGACTATTCATAAAGTTTGAGCCTTTTCCTTTATACAATCCTGCGATTTCTGCCTGCATTTGGTAATCTCTTTCATTATCAAAACTATCTGCTATTTGTGCTTTCAAATCTGCTGATAAGGCATTTCCGTAATCAGAAAAATCTGCTTCTTTTTCTGATGTATATGTAGTTTTTAAACCTTGTGCTTGTAATTCAGATAAAAAATCATTATAGTTAATAGTATTTGACATAATTACTCTCTTTCTTTTTATTGTTATATATATAAAGTATATGTGTAAGATTTTATTGCCTTTTTTGTTAAGAAATATTAAGTAAAAAATCAATATTTAAAATTATTGAAAAAAAATGGGAAATATGAAATAGTATATCAATATGGATTCAAGGTCAAAAAAGCTAATACTGATTTTCCCACCACAGTGGACTCCGATAAGTCCTCATTTTGCTATACCTTCTTTAATTGGACAATTAAAAGCTAATAACTTTAATGCAAGAGCATTAGATTTAAATATAGAATTTTATAATAAAGTTTTAAAAAAAGATTATATAATTAATGCTATTGAGAAAGCAAAAGCTATTTATGAGATATTGAGATTTGAATTAAAAAGTATTTTAAATCCGAAGAAATTAATTAATGATTATACTTTTAGTGAACAAATAAGTATTTATAAGTATAGTGAAATTAAGAATTATATAAATAATAATCAAAATTATTTAAAATTAATCCCGGAAATGATAGAGAATGCTGTAAAAACTATAAAAAGTCAAGAATTTTATAATCCTGAATTTTTTATAAAGTCACTAAATGTTATAGATAAGGCATTGGATATTATTTCACTTCCATATCTTCCTAATAGGCTAAATTTTGATAGTTTAAATAATCTTTTTTTTAAATTTAATTATGATAGTATAAAGTATTTTGTTTTTGATAAAAATTCAAATATATTTATAGATTTTTTTAATGAAAAGAAAGAAGAAATACTAAAAGAACATTATGATTTTATAGCTATATCAATAAATTCTTCAAGTCAAATTATAGCAGGGCTTACGCTTGCTAATTTATTAAAAGTAAATACGAATGCTCATATAAATATTGGTGGTAACTTTTTTGGAAGAATAGCAGATGAATTGAAAAAACATAAGGATTTTTTTGAAATATTTGCTGATAGTGTTTCTATAGAAGAAGGTGAAGGACCTATTGTTGAACTTGCAAAATTTATTAATAATGAAATTTCGATTGAAGAAGTTCCAAATTTAATGTATTTAAAATCAGGTTTGGTAATGCAAAATGAAAAGATGACGCCTGTTAAATTAAATGATATGTTTCCTGTAAGTTTAGAAGATTATAATTTAAGTTTGTATTTTTCACCTGAAATTGTACTACCGTTTCAATCGTCAAGAGGATGTTATTGGGGGAAATGCAGTTTTTGCGATCAGGGTTTTGGGCAGAATTTTAATATAAAAAATATTGATAAAGTAATATCAGAGATGAAATATTATAAAAATAGATATAATATTTCAAAATATGAATTTATTGATGAATCCGTATCACCTTTATATTTGGATGAGTTATCCGATAAAATGAATAATGAAAAAATGGATGTGAAGTTTTTTTGTGATGCGAGATTAGAAACTGCTTTTACTGAAGAAATACTAAAAAAAGCTTATAATGCAGGATTAAGAATGATAATGTGGGGATTGGAATCAGGTTCTGAAGATGTTATGAAATTAATTAATAAGGGTATTGATATTAATAAACGATTTGAGATTTTAACTTATTCCAAAAATGCCGGTATATGGAATTTTGCTTTTATATTCTTTGGTTTTCCAACAGAAACACGTCAAGATGCTTTAAAAACTGTACAAATGATTGTTGAAAATAAAGATATTATCCATTCATACGGCAGAAGTGTTTTTACTATGGGGCGTCATTCTAAATTGTCTATGGATCCTATGAAATATGGGATTACAAAAATATATCCGGCTGAAGAAGAATTTTCTCCTAATATTAATTTTGATTCTGTTGGTTTATCTAAAGCCGAATTAAATGAAATATTAGGTATTTGTAAAACTCAAAGTTCTATTGCCTACAAAACTCCGTTATGGATGTGTTTAAGGTATAGAGAATGGCTTTTCTTATACATTTCTAAATATGGAACTAAGTATGTTTCTGAGTTTGATTTAAAGAAAATATGGGGGTTATAACAAATGAATTTTTTTAAAAAAGTTGGTGAGTCTCTTGGATTCTTAGAGGAAAATAAAACTGAAAAAATAATGCAGGAACGTGAGAAAATTAAAAATGATATGATAAAAGCTCTTTCTGCAATAAATTTTACCAATGATGAAATTAAAGAAGTTACGGATATTTTAGATAGAACTCAAATAGAAATTCAAAAACATAAAGATTCACTTATTGGTACTAATATTAATAATCCTCATTTTGATATTACTATGAAAGAAATTTTTGATGAAATTAGAAAACTTGAAATAAAAGCAGGTGTTGATATGAAGGCTAAAATAGCTGAAATAAAACAAAGAAAAGGTATCTGATTTTATTATAAAATAATATTTTTAATTTCTTTTTTTGATAAAATGATTTCAAAAAAGGAATAAAAAATGGAAGAAGTAAAAGATAAGCCTAAGAAACAGATACTTAATTATATAAATGTTTTTAGAGGTTTGGCTATTTTGTTAATTCTTGCAGGGCATACTATGCAGATAGGTGCAAAAGGCAGTTTAATTAATAATATTTCATTTGAAGTATTTGCAGGGGGTACTGCTCTTTTTATATTTATTTCAGGATTTTTGTTTCAGCATTTATCATATAAGTTTGAGTATAAAAATTATATGAAAAAGAAGTGGTTTAATGTTATTATTCCATATATTTTAACTGCGGTTCCGGGGATAATTTTATGTTTTACCCTGCCAAAATTATACGGGAATCCGTTTGAAGGGCTGAATCCTATATTACAAATCGGCGTATTCCTCTCAACAGGCAGAGTACATAATGTTCCTACGTGGTTTATTCCTATGATTGTTATATTTTTTGTTTTAAGCTATATTCTTTTAGCTTTAGAAAAAAAGAATATTTTATATAAAATGCTTCCTATATTGTTTATAATTACTGTTTTTATACCGAGAGCGGATATAGAACCCGAGTGGGTAAGTGATTTGGATTATTTTCATAAATATATTGAATATATAAAGTATGTTCTTTCGGGATTTGTTCATTTCTCTTCTATGTATGTTTTCGGGATGTATTTATCTAAATATAAGGAAAAAATAGATATTTTCTACGAAAAAAGATATTTATTTATTATTTTAATGCTGTTAACAGCGGGTTTAGATGTCTTTTTAAATAACAGAGGTATATTTTTAAATGGAACAGTCTCTAAAATATTCTTAACTGTTATTGTCTTAGGGTATTTAAAACACTATGACGAGGCAATAATAAAGCATGAAAAAATAAATCATTGGCTGGATGTTACGGCAAAATACAGTTTCGGTCTGTTTTTTATACACTGGTATTATGTATTTGCATTTAATCAATGGTTTAAAATGCCAAAGGTTTTGCCTGTAGATAATATTATCGGCGTAATTTCATCATTAGGAATTGCGTCATTAAGGTATTTATTTGTTCTTTTTATGAGTTTTATAACTTTATTTTTAATAAAGAAATTGTTAAACAAGGCGAAAATAGAAAATACAAGAACGTTTATAGGGGTTTAATGTCTGATTTTTTCCCACTGATATGCCGAATTAATACTTTCTTCAAGAGTTTTTTCAGGGTGCCAATTTAATATTTTTTTTGCTTTTGATGAATCGGCAAGTAAAATTGCACTGTCACCTTGTCTTCTTGGCTTAAATTCAACATTAATATTTTTACCCGTAACATTTTTTACGGCATTAAATATTTCTTTAACACTGCTACCCTTTTCCGTTCCGAGGTTAAAACAGTCTGATTTATTTTGTTCTTTTAAATATGAACAGGCAAGAGCGTGTGCTTGTGCTAAATCTTCAACATTCACATAATCTCTTATGCAGGTTCCGTCAGGTGTATTATAGTCTGTTCCATATATATTAAACACTCTGTCTTTTTCAAATATTGATTTTAGTATATTAGGTACCAAATGAGTTTCGGGGGTGTGCCATTCCCCGGTTCTTGATTTAGAATCTGCTCCTATTACGTTAAAATATCTCAATTTAATTGATTTAATACCGTAGGCTCTATCATAATCATCAAGAATATTTTCAATCATTAATTTCGTTCTTCCATACGGATTAATAGGGTTTTGCGGGTGTTTTTCGTCAAGCGGAGTGTATAGGGGTTCTCCGTATGTTGCGCAAGTGGACGAAAATACAATATGTTTAACTTTATGGTTTACCATTGTATCTAATAGGTTTAGTGTTCCTATAATATTATTTTTATAATATTTAGAAGGATTTTCAACACTTTCAGCCACTTCAATATAACCTGCAAAGTGCATAACCGTTTCAATATTATAACGGTCAAAAACAGAATTTATTTCGTCAGGATTTTTCAAATCTCCTTTAACAAAATGTACATTGCCTATTTCTTTAAGTAAATTAACCGTTTCGATATGTCCGTTTTCAAGGTTATCAAAGATAACGATTTCTTTTCCTTCGTTTAAAAGATTAATTGCGCAATGGCTTCCTATATATCCGGCACCGCCTGTAATAAGTATCATATTAATTTCCTTAGGCTTGGCATTCTTCTTCATGAACAACAACTTGAGGGAAAGGTATTTCGATACCTTCTCTGTCAAATCTTTCTTTAACCATTTGGTTAAATTTCCTTTTTATCATCCACTGTTCATGAGGAGTTGTCTTAAATCTTGCAAGAATGACAATAGCGGAATCTTGAAATTCGTTTAAGCCGAATACTTCTAAGTCAGATAGAATGAATTTAGAATATTCTTCCATTTGTCTGAATTCCTGCCCAAGTTCTTTTAAAACTTTAATTACCTGAGCAATATCACTTTTATATGCTACACTGAAATTAAACAGAGGGTATGAAAAATCTTTGGTTTGGTTAACAATAGTGTCTATTTGCCCGTTTCTCAAGTAATGAACATCACCGTTAAAACTTCTTATAACAATCATTGTAAGTGTAACTTTTTCAACTGTTCCCGTGGAATTATTAACCGTAACATAATCACCGACTCTTATTTGTCCTGTTAAAATAATAGAAAGCCCAGTAAACAAATCTTCAACAAATTTTTTAGCGCCAAAGCCTACTGCAACTCCTAATACACCTGCTGTTGCAAGTATTGGCTTCATATCTATTCCAAAGTTTTCAAGTATATTTGTTATGAAAAACAGTATTATTATTGCGTCTATTATATATATACCGAGCTGTCTTAATGTATAATAATGTTTTCTTAATTCACTGTCTTGTATTCTTGAAAGAATTTTATCAATAAAAATGTTAAATGTTTTATTAATAAATTTCAAAAATATAAAGAAGAGTAATATTTCCAAAAGAGTTTTACCTATTAAAAAAAGGTTAATTTTACCTATATGATTAGATAGAATTTGATTAAGTATTACTTCCACAATAATTCTCCTATTCTGTTAAGAATATTAACTTAAAAATAAAAGAATAAGTCAAGAATATATAGAGTTATTTTAAATGCCAGTTAGGATAATAAAAAATAGTAATATTATCATCGGGAGAAATTTTAGCATGTCCGCCTAAAATTAAGTTGGTGAAAGAACCTGCAAAAGGAATAGGAGTTAATGCCCATTTAAGAGGAAGTATTAATAGAGTGGTGTTTCTGCCTTGTTTTATGTAGCGAGATTTTAATTTTCTTGAATCAATATTTGGGATTTCAAAATCATCAATAACAATTTGCCCGGGAATACCGCCTAAGCCTCTTTTAAGAACTGCCTTTATTTTTGCATTAATTACGGTTCCTCGGTTGACTATAATTTTGTTATCATAAAAAACATCATCTTTTACAATAAATGTGATTATATCGCCGTCTTGAATATCTTTTTTGCTTGTTATCTTGTTTTGTATTTTTAATTTAATAGCTACAGATTCCAAATTTTCATAATTATAATTTGTATTAGTAACAGGCTGTTCTATATTATTTTTTTTTAAAGTTGTTTCAACAAGATTATCCTGCATATTTACCATTGAGTAGGCATAATTTATACTTAGAAAAAAACTTAATATATAAATAAAAATATGTAATAAATTATTCATACTTTATTCTTTCTTTAGAGTTTTTATATATTTTCATTTCTAATTTTTTTCTGTTATCAAAAGAATTTAAAAGGAAATTTTGATAAGAATCATTATTAATATATTCGTTATTTGCAAGGAAATAAGGATATTGGAAATAAATATATTCATAAATATTGGCAAGTCTTTTAGAAGTAAGATTATGAGTTGAAATTTTATCGGAGCGTTTTTGAGGGTATGATTTATTAATAAACGTAATTAAAGCAAGGGGATTATATCCTGCTTTTACGAGTAAATCAACGGATTTTTTGTCAAAAAATATTTCATATTTTTTAGGTGCAAATTTTACTTGAACAGAGCTTACAATACCATTTAAAGGACCTGAGTGTGCTTCTGTTGCTTTACAAATTTCACTTGATAGCATTGCGGCTATTTCATTGTCATCAGAAATATGATTAACAACCTCTTTATAAACTACAACTTGCCTTTTTGTTAAAGAAGGTTCACCTTTTATTTTTTTATCTTTTTTATCATATACAAATACTATGCGTCTATCTATTTTATTTGCATTGAGAAGTTTTAATCCGACTTCATCAATATGATTTTGAATTTTGATATCTTGAAGTATATCAGAATCACTAACTGCAAAAGAACGATTTAAGCTCATAAAAAAGCATAAAATAAAAATAAAAAACTTCTTTTTCATACAACTCTACTTCCACTAAACAAAATTAATTATAACCGATTTTAAAAAGGACTGCAAATGCAGTCCTAATATTATATTTTAACGGCAAGAAAAGATGAATCTTTAAGTGCTTCAATGGTATGAGTAACGTTTTTTTCAAAGAAAAACATCTGACCTTTTTTAACTTTATATTTTTTTGTATCTTTATCGGTTTCATCCGGCATGGAGCAGCCGCAAGCCTGACAGGTGCAGTTGTCGTCATTACCGAAAATAATTTCTATTTCGCCCTCGGTAACATAAAGACAAACGTCTGTGTGTGACATATGAGGTTCTAAAATCTGATGTTTTTTTAGTCCTATTAATTTTAAATGTGCATTATTATTTTCCATTAAGTCAATAATTGCTCTGTCAGCATCTTTTAAATCCACCAGTTCATCAATTTCCATAGTTCTATAAAGCATATAATTCTCCTTTCATAAGCAATATAAATGAAAAGTGAGAAGATTATATTACCCTAAGGGCTAGAAATCTGCTATAATATATTTATGAAAGAAACAGTAAAAAACATCATAGAAAAATATGTAAATATCTCCTGTGAAAGTACTTTTATTGTGGGATTTTCAGGCGGATGGGATTCCATGTGCCTTTTGGATATTATGAATAAATTATCTAAAGAATACGGTTTTTTGCTGGTTGCTGCTCATCTGAATCATAATTGGCGGGGTAAAGAATCAGAGCTTGAAAAACAAAGATGTCTGGAATTTTGCGAAGAAAATGATATAACTTTTATTTCAGATACCTTAAAAGAAGGTTTAAAAGCAACAGAACTTGTTGCAAGAGAAATGAGATATGATTTTTTCAAAAAATGTGCCGAAGAATTTGAAGCGGATGCTATTTTAACCGCTCATACAAAGAGTGATAATGCCGAAACCATTTTATACAGAATTATAAAAGGAACGGGGCTTAACGGACTTGAAGGTATAAGAGAAGTAAGAGATTTGGGAGGGTTCAAGGTAATCCGTCCGATTTTGAATTTTTCAAGAAAAGATATTGAAGAATATTGTATAAAAAATGAGCTTTATCCCAATAACGATTCAAGCAATACGAATACAAAATATGCCAGAAATAATATAAGACACAATATTATGCCTGCTATAAAAAATATTAATCCCAACATTGAAAATTCTCTGATAACTTTAGCGGATATTGCTGCGGGTAATAATAAAGTTATTAATGAACTTATGCAGAATATTGAAAATCAAATAACAATAGGCGATAAATGGCTGACTCAAAATTTTCTTATATTAAATTCTGCCATAAAACAGCATTTTGTATATAAACTTCTTTTAAATAATGATTTAGAACCCAGTTTTACTAAAATACAGGAACTGATTAATTTCATAACGGAAAACCAAAAATCTAAAACAGGAAAAACCCTTTCCGTATCAAATGATAAATGGCTTTTTGTATCTCATAAATATACTTATTTTGTGCATTCTGATAATTATCAAAAAATAGAAGAAGAACTGATTATAAATTCTGAAGGCATATATGAATTTGCCGGCAAATACAGAATTAAAATATCGAAAAATACAAAAAAAATAGAAAAATACCCGAAAGGAACGGGTAATATTGCCTATGCTAACTTGTCGCAAGTTGGTTTCCCGTTTACTTTGAGAACAAGAAGAAACGGCGATATTATACAGCCGTTTGGTATGCAGGGTAAAATGAAATTAAAGAAATATTTCATAAATAAAAATATTCCCGAACACGACAGAGATAAAATCCTGCTTATATGTAAAGATAAGGAAGTATTATGGGCGATAGGCGCTGGCGTAAGCGAAAAATTCAGAAGTGAAGATATTCCGCCTTATAAATTTGAAATGGAGAAAATATCCGATGACAATGCTTGATAAAGATATTAACGATTTAAAAGTGTTAATTTCAGAAAAAGATATACAGAATAAACTTCCGGAACTTGCTCTTAAAATAGAAAACGCATTTAATTCAAATGAAGATATATATGTAATTTGTGTCTTAAAAGGCTCTGTTATGTTCTGTGCTGATTTGGTTAAGCATTTTAAAAATAATGTACAGATGGAATTTATAAGAATTTCAAGTTACGGAAATGAAACTAAATCGTCAAATAATCTGCAAGCAATAGATTTAACTCTTCCCAATCTGGACGATAAAAACGTATTAATAGTTGAAGATATAATAGATACAGGGTTGACCGCAAGATTTTTGACGGATTTATTTAAAATAAAACATCATCCGAAAAAGCTTATTTTTGCAGCTCTTTTAAATAAAAAATGTGCAAGACAGGTTGAAATAGAGCCTGATTTATATGGGTTTATAATAGATGATAAATTTGTAGTGGGATACGGGCTTGACTATAAAGGATATTTCAGAAACCTTCCCTATATAGCTTATTTCCCCGAATAAAAATTATTATTATAAATATTTTTGAATTGAAAAATAATGAAATCCATTCTGGAATTTATTCTTTTATTAAGCATATTAAATTTATCAGAAGCTTTTTTATAGGTAGAGATAGATATTTTTTTAGCTTCTTTTACTAATTTATTTAAATCAATTTCTAAGTTATTTTCCATAATAGCCTTATTGTTACTAATATATAAAGTAAAAAAAAGAATAATAATTTACTAAAAAATAGAATTTATTTACAAACTTAACAACTAAACAGGTTCATCTACATTTTCGAGTGCGATTTTTTTTAATTTTTTTTCAATTTTTCTGTTCCAAGGTAAATCCTGCCTGAAAATATATTCATATCCAGTGACTTCGCCTTTTGAGAAAGTGTGTAATTGTTCATCACATAACATTTCAAATTCTTTCTCAATTCTTTTAGTAAATTCATGTCTGTCAAAATTACAGTTGTTAGAATTAATAATAATCGGTTCACCGACTTGAGCGAGGCATTCAGGTCTATCTTCACGCAGGAAGGTATAATTAACGGCAAGCGGAATTAAATTGACACCGCCATGTTTTTTAGCAACATTCTGTGCAATATAAGCCAAGCCTGTTTGAAATTCAATTGGTCTATAATTTGGCGGTTTAACAATACCTTGCGGGAAAATCCAAAATCCCATATCCGGGTCTTTAAGGTCATCTACGATATATTTTAAAGAAATCATGGCTTCCTGAGCAGATGCTTTATTAACAGGAAAAGCTCCGATAAAAGCAAACAGCGGGAATCTGTTCATTTCTTCAATCATCATTCTTGGGCGTACTTTAAATGCTCTTCGCATAAGATTATATCCGACAATACCGTCCCACCAATTCATGTGGGGAGCATAAATTATGCTCGGGTAATCTTTATTTCTTCTTGTCTGAAAAGCTTCAAGATTTTTTATTCTTAAAGCATAAAATCTGTGGCTGAGCATTCTGAATAAAATTCTATCAGCAAGCCAAGTCCAAAATGGTAAATTTTGAGCTTTTCTAAATTTTTCTTTTCTATTCCTTAAACGAGTCGGCGGAATATTTGAATATAATCGTTCTGTCTTTTGCATACTTTCCCTTAATCAATTTTGATTATAGCAATTTTTTCAGGTTTAATCAAAAATTTCTTTAACACTTACGGAGTGCAGTTTTTTAATATTGTCTAAATGTTTATAAATACTTAATACGGGACTTTTTTCATTAGAAAAAACTTTAGCATTAATTTTGATTTTATCAGTATCATCTTCAATTGTTTTTTGTGAATAGTCGATAATTTCAGGAAACATTTCGGATAATTTTTTATATATTTCGTCATAATCCTCATATTGACATATAAAAGAGATTTTTATTTTCCTAAAATGTTTTTGATTATGGGGTAATATTTTTACTTCAAAAATACGAATTAAAACAAGAATAGCAACTGCAAAAATAGTGGAAATGATTGCAATATTAATTTTACCGGCACCGCAAGCCATTCCGACAGCAGCTGCAATCCATAAAGTTGAAGCGGTAGTAAGTCCCGTAATTGTAAGACCTTGTCTTAAAACGGTACCTGCACCTATAAAACCAATACCTGTAATGATTTGAGCAGCAACTCTTGATGGATCTCCTATCGGATAAACAGTTACTGCTGTAGAAAATCCATATATAGAAAGAATTGTAAATATACATGAACCTAAACAAACCAAAATTTGAGTTCTAAGTCCTGCTGATTTATTAGTTATTTCTCTTTCAAAGCCTATGGAAAATCCCAATATAACGGAAGCTGTTATTCTTATTATTATATTTGTATCAGGCAAAAAACTTAAAAAGAAATCATTCATATATTATCTTTCCTTGCTGTTAGGATCCAGTACATCTCTAATTGTATCACCAATCAGATTAAAAGATAAAACTGCAATAAAAATTAAAAAACCGGGAGTTAAAAGCCAAGGACGCTCAACAATGTTAACGAATTCCTGTGCTTCTTTAAGCATATTGCCCCAGCTTGCGTCGGGCTGTTGAATACCAAGACCTAGAAAACTCAATCCCGATTCGGACAAAATGAAGGAAGGAACGCTTAACGTCATTGCAACAATTACATAACTCATTGTCTGAGGCAGAATATGCTTTATGACCGTTCTTAAATTAGAAGCTCCCATAGCTTCAGAGGCAATAACAAATTCTTTCTTTTTTATTGATAACACCATTCCTCTTACAACTCTTGAAAACCCTGCCCAGCCTATTAATGCGAGAATTAAGACTATAAGGGTAAATCTTTGTATACTTGTCATATTTGCAGGCAAAATTGAAGCCAGAATAATCAAGAGGTAAAAACTCGGAATAGCCATAATGGCTTCAGCTATTCTCATCATAATAAAATCGGTTTTGCCTCCTAAATACCCTGATAGTCCGCCATAAAGCATTCCCAAAGGAAATGAAACCAAAAGTGCCAAAAAACCTATTGTAAGAGAGATTTGTCCTCCGTATAAAAGCCTTGAAAAATTATCACGTCCGTTTATATCCGTGCCTAAAAGGTATAATTCACCGCCTTTATCAATATTATAAAAATGTCTTTTTAAGGGAATAAACCCTAATAATTTGTATTCTTCACCTTTTGAGAAATATTTTACGCGGTATTTTCTGCTTCTGTCTTCAATATATTTGGTTTCAAAATTTTCTTTATCAAAATACCGTTTGTAGTTATAAGTGTAAGGAAGTGAAAGTTTCCCCTTTTCGTTAATGATATATATTTTAGAAGGCGGGCAGTATGACTTATTTCTGTTGGAATATTCTTTTGAATACGGGCATATAAAAGGAGCTAAGAACACGCTTAAATAAAGAATAATAAGTATTAAAAAAGCATATTTTGCAAATTTATCTTTCAATATTTCTTTTAATATATTTCTCTTTTGCAGAGAATTAAAATCGGGTAAATTAGCCATTTAAACAGCCTCCACCCTCGGGTCTACTATTTTAAGAAGTATATCAGCCAATAAGTTGCCTAAAACCAGCATAATTGTGCCAATCATTAAAGAAGCCATAACAAGATTAATATCAGATTTCATAACGGCTTCAAGAATCAGTCTTCCGAGTCCCGGGTATTGAAATACGTATTCTGTCAAAGCAGCACCGCTTAATAATGAAGCAAATTCAAATCCCAAAAGTGTTACCATCGGGTTTATTGCATTTCTTAAAGCGTGTTTATATATTACTTTATTTTCGCTTAAACCCTTAGCTCTTGCGAATTTAACATAATCTGATTCTAAAACATCTAAGAGATTGCCTCTCATCTGTCTTTGAAGTCCCGACAGAGAAATTGTAAAAAGGACTATAACAGGCAAAACCAGATGATGTAGTACGTCAAGGAGTTTCCCTATAGGTGAAAGTTCTGAATAATTGTAGCTTGTAAGACCTCCAGTCGGAAACCTGCCTGTTTTTACTGCAAATATTAATAATAAAAGGGCAAAAAAGAATGAAGGTATTGCCATACCTATACTTGATAATATTGTTAATATTCTGTCTATAGGCTTTCTCCAGTGTAGAGCAGCTACAATGCCCAAAGGTATACCTGCAAGCCATGTAAATAATATTACAAACCCTGTTAAGAGAAGAGTATTTGGTATTCTTTCAAGCAGTTTATCCGATACTTTCTCTCCCGTTGTGCAGTAGCCTAAATCTCCTTTGACAAAGCTTTTTAACCACAATCCGTATTGAATGATAATCGGTTTATCCAATCCCAGTCTTTGTGTTTCATAATTTAAGGTTTCCTGCGTAATGGAGGGATTGAGTTTAAGTTCTGCTAAAGGGTCAACTGGCGCTAAACGTATCAAAAAGAAACTGATTATTGATACCAGAAACAGTAAAGGTATGGTTTGTATAATTCTTTTTATAACATATCCTAGTAAGTTCATAAAGTAATCTTAAAATATAATTGAATTTTTTACAATCGGTCATATAGTGTTCCGATAAATTCAGTTATCATATTTTAAATCCTTGTTTGACAATTATAAATGTAATTGAGAAAAAGGAGAAATATATGACAACTGTAGAGCCTATAAGGGACATTGAACATTTAAAAAAACTGGAAAATTATTTAAGAAAAAAAAGTATGAGAAACCTTCTCTTACTAACAATCGGCACAAATTGCGGACTGAGGATTTCGGATATTGTTGCTTTAAATGTAGGTGATGTAAGGGATAAAACTCATATTCGGATTATAGAAAAAAAGACCGGTAAATATAAGAGTTTTCCTATAAATTCAAAGCTTAAACCTATGATAGAAAATTTTGTTAAAGATAAACAATCTGAAGCTCCATTATTTACTTCTGTTTTTAACAATCGTATAGACAGGTTCGGAGCTTACTATATTATTAAAAACGCCTGTAAATCAGTTGGCATAAAGGAAAAAATAGGCACACATTCTTTAAGAAAAACTTTTGGATATCATCATTATAAAAAATTTAAAGATGTTGTAATTCTACAGAAAATATTTAATCATTCAAATCCTGCAACTACTTTAAGATATATAGGTATTGAGCAGGAACAAATTGATAACAGTTATATTAATTTTATCTTGTAAAAAACACAACAAAATAGACATTCCGTTAAGATTGTAAATATTATAGTTCATCCCAAAATATTTTTAAACATATTTAAATAAAATATGTTTAATTTCTTAATATTTATTTCTCCTTTTTTGCGTCTATATACAGCTTTTCTGCCTTTCTTAACAAAATGTCTATTTTGTTAAGAGTGGAATACATAACTTAAAAACAGGAAGAAAGGGATAAAAATGAAAAAGAAAGTTTGTCGTCATTTAAATAGTAAGGAAGGGGGTACTGTAAGATTGGAGCATAATAAAATTCTCACTTGTTGTGCAACAGACGTAGAAATAGTACCCGAAAAAAACTATGCTGATTTAACTTATGATGACATAATAACCGCAAGAAAGAAAATATATAATGAAATTAATGAAAACCCTAATCATATTTGCCACAAATGCGCGATGTTAAAAGATATTGAAGAAAGCGAAATTGATATAAATAAAATAAAAACATTGATTTATATGCCTTATACAACTTGCAATTTGCGATGTTCATATTGTTATATTCCTAAAGAGAAACTCGCCCAAAAGCCTGATTTTGAAAAGAAAAATATTCTTCCCGTATTAAAAAACTTAAAAAAACAAAATGTTTTAAAAGATGATTTTGAATTAATCATCGGTGGTGGAGAACCTATGTTTGTTAATAACATTCCTGAAATTGTAAAATTTTTAGGTGAAAATTTTGAAAGACCGATATTAAAGTTTTTATCAAATTCATCTGTTATTCCTAATAAACATGAATTTTTTAATGCCATGAAATCATATTATAATATTAACAGAAAGCTATATACATCAATAGATGCCGGCACGGAAAAAACTTATGCAAGGTTAAGAGGTAATAACTGTTTTAATAAAGTCGTACAAAATTTAGAAGAATTAGCTCAAAATGATATATATGATGAAATTACTCTGAAATATATTTTAATGGGCGATAATTCAAACTTGTCAGACAAAGATATATTCAGTTTTTGCCTTTTATGTAAAAAAATATCAGAACTTAATCCGAATATAACTAATATTTGTATAGATGCAGACTATAGAAATAATATGATTAATGCTGAACATATAACAAATAATATGTTAAGTGCTGCGGGTAAAATTTATTATGTTGTTACACATCTACTCGGATTAGAAGTTGTCTGGCTTGGTGGAAGATTATGCGGAAATTCGGATTCCGGGATGCGAGACATTGAATCAATTAAAGCTTTTGCAAATAATTATGGCAACATTAGAAAAACAAAAAACGAAAAGGAATATTTGAAAAAACTAAAAATAGGTAAAAGCCATATTCCTTTTATACAAGAAATATTCTCAATAAAGAATGAAAATTCACATAAAGTGATACGTATTTTGGGTATTAAAATAAAATTTAGGAGATAACCTTAAATTCTTATGGTATTACCGAAAAAGAAATGTGTCCGAACAAAATTTTACGATAAGACACGAAGTGGTGTGAGTAAAATTTTGAGAGTGACGTTATTGAAAAGGTGAGCACTCGTACAGCGACGAGGAGTCGGTGGTAGAGTGCGACACTAGATTAAATATAGCTGCAACAATTAAAGTCAGAATGTAAAATAATATTTCAAATGTTATATAACATCGAGATTTTGACTTGCAAAATTTGTTAAAATTAATTTAATCTTTGGAGGGCAAATAAAAATGCAAGTTACATTTGGGCTGAATAATACATCTGAACGTATTTTTGATGGCATGATTAAGCCCGGAAAAAATAATTATCAGACATGCTCAAAACCGCAAAAACCTGATGCTTTTGAATTAAAAAATGTAAAAGAAAAAATAAAAAATAATAAGAAAGCTATATTAATTTCAGGGGCAGTAATTGCAGCTGCAATAGCTTTTTTTGCAATAAGAAAAAATTCATCCGGCGCAAAAACTGTGATAAACTCTGTTACCCAAAATATGGAACAAACTGAAAATAACGGAGTAATGGAAAATTTAATAAATAAAGCCAAGACTTTTTTAATTGACGATGTACAAAAATTAGATGAGGCAACCGTAAACGGTGTATGTTTTTACGGTCCTGATTCAATAGGAAAAGAACAGGCAATGACTAAATTCTTAGAAGATATTAAACAGGCAGGATACGCAATAGAAAAGGCTCCAAGAGCATCAGAAGCTTCTTCAAGAAATATTGGCGGGAAAATAAGCGAATTAATTAAGCAGGCAGAACAGAGATTTATAAATACAAAACAAAGAACAGCAATTGTAGTAAGAGATTTAGATAGAATAGCCATGGAAAGAACAATAAATGATGGCAGTGCTTCAGGAGCTGTAAGTGCTTTAATAAATATGCAGGATTGCAGAAAAAAAGGTATTACATGGATTTCAGAAGCGGTTGATATTTCAAAAGTTGATCCTGCTATTACCAGAATGGGCAGAATGGAACATAAAATTCTAGTCCGTCCTTCTGTTCAAGATTCTAAAGAAGTATGGGATATGTATGTTTCATTGATTGAAAGATTTAAAGATGGAAGTAAAAAAGATAAATTATTGCAAGAAGTAAGAGAAATATTAAAATGAGAGGTATATAGAAGTATATGAGAATTTCAGCATTAAATGGTACAAAATTAAATAGTTTTAGCCTGAGAAAAAATGTTCCAAAAATAAACAATGCAGGAATTGAAAAAGAAAATAATCTGCAAAAAATGACAAACAGCTATGGGAAAGCTCAAATTGTTATAAATAGGCATTATAATCCTTCATTTGGAATGGATCCTGTAATGTTAGCTGCAATATTGGGATATGCTTTGTTTTATACAGGAGTGGTTGGTGCCAGTGTATATAAAACTAATTTGGATGAAAAAGAACGAGCAGAAGAACAAGCAAGAATTGAAAAAGAAACAAATGATTCAATAAATAACATTTCCCAAAAGTTTGGAGTTTCTTATGAAGATGCAAAAAATTATCATTATAGCTTCTTAAGGCTTGCTGATATACCAATAACGAATGATGGGAACGAAAAGGGATTAAACGCCGTACAGGGCTACGGAGTTGAAAAGTATAAACTTGCAATGGATTTAATAGCGCCTATTGTATCAGCATCTACAGGTCAATATTTGGGATATTCTAAACAATTACCAAATGGTGTATTGTTATACGGACCTACGGGAGGCGGTAAAACTTATATGGCAGATAAAGTATGCGAACATTTAAGGTATTTAGGAATGAAAGTTACTGATGTGGATTTATCAGAAACAAATCATTCACAAAATGTTAGAACTATTCAAAAAGCTTTTTCGGACGCTAAAGAAAATTATGAAAAAACCGGTAAAATAACATTAATAAACTTTAAACAGGATATTGATAACTTTTTTATGGATAGAAGAAATCATCCCGAATGTGTAAGAGAGATAAGAGCATTACTAAAATGCAGCGATAAATGTGCACAAAAAGGAGCTGTATGGATAGGAACAGCAAATAACCCTCAATTAATGGATCCGGCTATATTGCGACCGGGTAGAGCTGATTTAAAAATTCCTATTGGGAATATGGAAGATTTTGCGGTTTCTGATATGATTAAATATACTCTGTATAAATATGGTGAACAAAATAGTGCACAAGATTTTGATTATCAAAAAGTAATAGATACTATGAAAGATGATATGTTAATTTATACCCCTGCAGAATTAGAATTGTTTGTAAGCAAAGCAAGACATCATAAGGCTTTCCCCGAACAGCTCATTACTGCAGATATGATTATTGCAGAAATGAAAATATATAATCAGGAAGATTTTCCTACAATGAATGATGAAATGATATGTAGATTTAACGAAGATAAAGAATATGTTGGAAAATTAGATATTCCAAAAAGTAAACCGCAAAAAAAAAGTGAAAATTAAAAAATATATTCTTTAGATCTATTTACATGCCTTTAAAAATAGTTTAAAATAAATAAGAAATCGTTAGATTTGGGATTTTAATAGAACTATTAAAAATGCGTATAGTTTATACGTATTTTTAATAACTTATAAAATATAAGGAGGGTTGTCATGGGAGATGTGGATTTAAAAGAACTTTTTATAATTAAAAAAGACGGAACAAAAGAAAAATTTGATATAAATAAAGTTGTAAATGCTGTGAAAAAATCAGCAATGCGTGTTTTAATTGATTTTACACAAGAACAACTTGATAAAATATGCTCTATTGTTGAAGAAGAAGTAAGTAATTCAGGAAAAAACGAAGTATACATTCAAGAAATGCACAATATTGTAGAAAATGCACTTGAAAATGTTAATCCAAAGGTATGTCAGAGCTACAGAAATTACAGAAATTATAAACAAGACTTTGTAAGAATGCTTGATAAAGTATATCAGGAAAGTCAAAAGATAATGTATATCGGAGATAAAGAAAATTCAAACTCCGATTCGGCTTTGGTTTCTACAAAGCGTTCTTTGATTTTTAATCAATTGAATAAAGAACTTTATAAAAAATTCTTCTTAACGGTAGAAGACTTGCAAGCTATTCGTGATGGCTATATATATATCCACGATATGTCCGCAAGACGTGATACAATGAACTGCTGCTTATTTGATGTTGCATCTGTCTTAAAAGGCGGATTTGAAATGGGCAACCTTTGGTACAATGAACCAAAGACTTTGGCTGTCGCATTTGATGTAATAGGTGATATTGTCATGGCTGCAGCAAGTCAGCAATATGGCGGTTTTACTGTACCTGAAGTTGATAAATTACTTGCTCCATACGCAGAGAAATCATATACCAAACAATATGAGCGTTACATATCTATGGGATTAAGTTTTGAGCAGGCAAGACAAGAAGCTTTAAAAGATGTTCAAACTGATTTTGAACAAGGATTCCAAGGCTGGGAGTACAAGTTTAATACAGTTGCTTCATCAAGAGGTGATTATCCGTTTATTACAATTACATTTGGCTTAGGTACGGGCGAATATGAAAAAATGGCTTCAATCGCTGCACTAAATACCAGAAAGAACGGACAGGGCAAAAAAGAATGTAAAAAGCCTGTACTATTCCCTAAATTAGTATTTTTATATGATAAAGAGCTTCACGGAAAAGGCGGAGTTTTAGAAGATGTATTTGAAGCAGGCTTAGAATGCTCACAGCGTTCTATGTATCCTGATTGGCTTTCTTTAACAGGTGAAGGTTACGTTGCAAGTATATATAAAAAATATGGTAAAGTAATATCACCTATGGGCTGTAGAGCATTTCTTTCTCCTTGGTATGAAAGAGGCGGAATGAAACCTGCCGATGAAAATGATGTACCTGTTTTTGTTGGTAGATTTAATATCGGCGCTATAAGTCTGCATTTGCCGATGATTTATGCAAAAGCTAAACAGGAAAGCAAAGATTTTTATGAAGTGCTTGATTATTACCTGCAGTTAATCAGAAAAATTCATATAAGAACTTATGATTACTTAGGTGAAATGAGAGCTTCCACAAATCCTTTAGCATACTGTGAAGGCGGATTCTATGGCGGACATTTAGGTTTTCACGATAAAATTAAACCTCTGCTAAAGGCTGCAACTGCTTCATTTGGTATTACAGCTTTAAATGAACTTCAGGAAATCCATAACGGTAAGTCACTTGTTGAAGACGGTCAGTTTGCAATTGAGGTTATGGAATACATTAATAAACGTGTAAATGAATTTAAAGAAGAAGACGGCAACTTATATGCACTGTATGGAACTCCTGCAGAAAGCTTATGTGGACTTCAAGTAAAACAGTTCCGTGAAAAATACGGCGTTGTTGAAAATGTATCCGATAGAGGATATGTATCAAACAGCTTCCACTGCCATGTAACGGAAAAAATTTCTCCGATTGAAAAGCAGGATTTAGAAAACAGGTTCTGGGATTTGATGAACGGCGGTAAAATTCAATATGTTAAATATCCTATTTCTTATAATAAAGAAGCAATCAGAACTTTGATTGAAAGAGCTATGGATATGGGATTTTATGAAGGTGTAAACTTGTCACTCTCATATTGTGATGATTGCGGACATCAGGAACTTAACATGGATGTGTGTCCAAAATGCGGAAGCAGAAATTTAACAAAAATCGAGAGGATGAACGGATATCTTTCTTACTCAAGAGTAAAAGGTGATACTCGTCTTAACGATGCAAAAATGGAAGAGATAAAAGACAGAGTAAGTATGTAAAGATATGAATTACCACAATATAACAAAAGACGACATGCTAAATGGGGACGGCTTGAGGGT
>CANQCO010000001.1 GCA_947589705.1 Candidatus Gastranaerophilales bacterium | reverse complement strand
TACTTAAAACATTTTCTGTTTTCAATCAGATATTTTAAAGATTTAAAACCCTTTATTATAAAAATTACAAGAAGTATAAATACTATCAATAATATCAAGAGTATTATATAATAATCCATCTTTTTACCTTTAATAATTAACCGAGATTATTATACCAAATTTTTTAAGGGGGGGGGGAAGAGGAAGAGTTATTTTCTAAATATAATTAAATTATATCAACAGGGTCAATGTCTATTATAAGTTTTATGTCATCAGCGGCTGAAGTGTTTTTCATAAATGTTGATATTATATATTGACCTTTTTTATTCATTTTATTTTTTATAATAATTTGATAGCGATACTCCGAGTTAATTTTGTGCATAATACATTTCATAGAGCCGTTTACTTCTATATATTCCGTTAATTTAAGTTTAATAATCTGTTCTCTTAACATTTGAGCTATTTCATTGGCACAAACGGCAGCTCTTGCTTCATCATTAGATGAAATAAGTATTTTTATAATTTGACAGAACGGCGGAAAATCAAAAGTTTCCCTTCTCATTATTTCATTTTTATAAAAACTCTGATAATTTTGTGACTTAGCATTTTCTATTGCATAAAGATTAGGATTGTATGTTTGGAATATAACCCTGCCGTCATATTCCCCTCTGCCAGCTCTACCGGCAACCTGCATTAGCAATTGAAATCCTCGTTCACTTGAACGGTAATCGGGGAAAGAAAAACTTAAATCGGCATCTAATACCCCGACAAGTGTTACATTTTTATTATCCAGCCCCTTAGCTATCATTTGAGTACCTATTAATATATCCGTTTCCCCATTTTGGAACTTATCAAGTATATCAATATATTTATATTTTGAAGATAAAACATCAGAATCAATTCTTGCTATTTTCGCATTAGGAAATAATTTTTGAACTATTGTCTCAATTCTTTGAGTTCCGGCACCCGTCATTTTTAATTCAGGTGAAGAACATTTGGGGCATAACTCACTAACAGGCTTTGATATATTGCACCAGTGACATTTTAAAGTCTTATCCTCTGCGTGATAAACAAGAGGTATATCGCAATTGGGACATCTTATAACCTCACCGCAAGTTTGGCATTGAACGCTTGTATAAAACCCGCGCCTGTTCATAAGCAAGATTGTCTGTCTTTTATTATTCAAAGTTTCATTAATCGCATTTACCAATGTATTTGAAAATAATGTTCTTGCCTCACGGTAGAATTCTTCTCTCATATCTATTACGGTTACTTTTGCAAGGTCTATTCCTTTAAATCTTTCAGAAAGTGTTAATAAATTACCTGTTGCTAATGCTTTATAATATGAAATAACATCAGGTGTTGCACTGCCTTTTAATAAAACTGCATTATTTATTTCGCAAATTTTTTCAGCTACGGTTCTTGCATCATATCTTGGTGCGGGAGAAGTCTGTTTATAAGTGTTTTCGTGTTCTTCATCTATTATTACAAGCCCAATATTTTTTAACGGTGCAAAAATTGCAGAGCGGGCTCCTATTATAATTCTTATCTTATTGTCTCTTAATTTATTCCAGACATCGAATTTTTCGCCATCAGATATTGAACTATGCCAAACAGCTATCATTTCAGGGTCAAAACGCTTTATCAACCTTAATGTAAGCTGTGATGCCAGAGCTATTTCAGGCGCTAAAAATAAAACATTACGTCCTTCATCAATTATTTTTTTTATTGTTCTAAAATATATCTCGGTCTTACCTGAACCCGTTATTCCGTTTAATAATATCGGATTTTTTTCTTTTGTGTCTGTTTTTCTTGAAATTTCGTCAAATACTTTCTGCTGCTCGGTTGATAAAGGCGGAAATTCGTCTTTTCCTATATTTTTAAATATATTCAAAGGGTTTCTATATACAACTCTTTCTTCAATATCAATAAATCCTGCTTCTTTAAGTTTAAGAATAGTGGCTCTTGTTGTTTTTGCTTCTTTTTCAAAGTCAATAAGCGAGTATTCACCAAATTTTTCAATAAGTTCAAGAATCCTTATCTGTCTTGATGGTGCATTTTCTTTATGTTTGAAGATTATATATTTTTGAGTTTTTTCTTTTATATTTTTACCCGAATTTTCTTTTAAAAATTTCATCGGAACAGCAGCCTGCACTACTGTATTTATATCACAGCAGTAATAATTGCTTATCCAGTCAAGCAATTTTAAATAATCAAGCGTAAAAACAGCTCTTCGGTCTATTATTTTTATTATTTCTTTTGCCTTTATTCCTTCTTCAAGATAATTTGAAAATCCCGTAACAAAAGCAATAATATTTTGTTTTCTTCTTCCGAAAGGAACACAAACAGCTTGTCCTATTCTTATTTTTTCTTTTAAATGCTCAGGAATAAGGTATGAGAATGTTCTTGTACCGAGATTTTTTACATCAACAAGACAAAGGGCATATTTATATGATATGCCCCTATCAAGTGTATTTAATTCCTTGTTGTTATTTTCTTTCATTATTCTTCTTCAACTGTTAACAGTTCTTGCATAGCTTGTTCAACCGCATCTTTTAATGTCATAAGATTATCGGGTGATACTGTTACACCTTTTTTGGTCGGAAGCCAATTTGCACCGTCATCAGTTGTGTAGTATATTCTTAAATCAAGATATTTCTTTTCTTTATATGAATTTATACTTATTTGAAGTTGTTCTGTTGCGTTTCTCGGTATTGTTGCGAGTATTTTTGCTTCTTCTGCCATTGCTTTTCCTCTCTTTTATATATTTAGTGTCTTATTATAATCAGGAATTTCAAAAATTCTTTTATCTGCGTCTTTATCAGTGAATTTTAAATATTCCTTCATTGATTTTTCTTTAGCATTATTGTAATAATCTTTTGGAATTAAGGCAAGATATTCATCATTCAAGTCTCCCGAATAATTACCTAATATTCTTGCAAATTCAGATATATCACTTCTGTTGCTTCCTGAACCGTATGCTTTTGTTTTAGCGTCGGTACCTGACGGTCTTATTTCTATAAATTTATCCGTAAATTGAAGGTATGTTCCATCGCCTACAAATTTAACATCGGTTAGATTATCAAAATTAAGAGTTTTAAAAGTCGATTTTAAAATGGATTTTACCTGATTAAGCGAGATTATTCCGTCAAACTCCGCAAGAGCCATTGTAAGATAGAATAAATCATTCTTTGTTCTTAATGCTTCCCCGTCTTTTTTTGCCTGTGTAAGTTTATTTATATCGGGTTCCGATTCATTATAGTATGCAATATCTTCCCTCATATCATATTTAGCTATAATTTTATTGGCTGTAAATATTTCATCAAGAGCTTCAGAAAGCATTTTATTTTCATTTTCAAGCTTAGCTGCCATAGCGGAGGCTATAATTATTGCTTCAGAAGCGCTCTTTTCTCTCATGGCTATTGCAATTCTTCCGGATTTTGATTTTATCAGCTCCTCGCTTCCTATAATCATTCCGCCTGATTCTTCACCGCCAAAGAGCATTCTCGGGTTCTTGCCCAAATTTATGTCGTTTCCTAAGACATCAGTTATTATAACGTCTTTTTCGGGGTTATTTATCAGCTGCTGTTCTGTTTTCTTCATAATATTTGCGATTTCCTTAAAACCGACAGGTACATTAACTACCTTTACTCCGTTATATTTTGCCCATTCATCCCAAGATTTAGCACTGGCTGTTGTTTTTATTATGAATCTCGGGTGGTTATTCCATTTATCAGCTGATTTTAATTGCTTTGCCCAAAAATCCATTATTAATAAAAATGATTGATTTGCCGTATAAACACATAAGATTCTGTTTGATTCAAGCATTGAGTAGCTTATACCCGTTTTGTCCAAAAACGGTATTTTTTCTTTTTCTTCAATCTGGCAAACCGTAAGCCTGTCATGGTCGGGGTCTGTTATTAATACAACTGTACCTTTTGGATAACTTTTAAGTTTTTCCTGATAATTAAGCGTATCTATAACGGGGAAATATGCTTTGCCTTCTTTATTTTTAGCTATAACAGTTGCGTCAACAGAGTAATCATAGAAACATTTTTTTCCTTTAGGGTCTTTATCATATTTCCCGATACCGTGGAAAAACGGGTCTTCTTCAATATTTTGCCATACAAATTTTTCACTTATTTTAAATGATTCTAAAATTTTACTTAAAGTATTAAATGCGCTTCCGCCAACATTTTCTATTATAATTTTTTTCTTAGCTGATTTTATTAAATCAATATTTTCTTTATTCGCAACTCCTTGTTCAAGATACTCTCTATATAAATCAATACCGTTATTGATAGTTTTCATAAAGCTTTCGTTTATGAATTTGTCATCGGATTTTGCAATTTTTATTTCGTATCTGCCTTCTTTTTGAACAATATTAAAAATTTCTTTTATCTTATTGACAAACTCCATGGATTCTTCGGGAAGATACTGACTGCCTTGAGAGTTAAGGTCTTTTGTTGCATTTTTTACGCTGATACCGTGACTTGAGGTTATATATTCTCCTCCGAGTAAATCAAGTTTAAAACATAAAAAAGAAGCAAGCCATATAGGCATTGTTTTTCTTTCATAAGTAGTAAGTGTTTCAATGCCTTGAGCAGCCTGAACTCTTGCTATTAAATCGAGAAATTTATCCGAATTATATCTTACTTCTCGCCCTGCAAGTTTTAAAAGCTTTTTACCATTGTATTTTTCTTTTGCGACAAGAGCTTTAGCGTATGTTGCAAGCATAATTCCCATAATATTTATTGGAAATCTTACATCATAAGGGTATAAAATATTTTGCGGACCCCTGATACCAGCCGTTGAAACGGCAGCTTCTTTTTCATAATTTTTTAACCAGTTATTTAAGTCTAACCCCTCAGGGTTTTTTGTTTCATCATAAGGCAATAAATGTTCTTTTTTCAAAATAAAAACAAATTCATTTTTATTATCAAGATTAATGTATTTATTATTTTTTATGTAATCTGGAGTATTATTTTCTACGGATTTAAATAATTCCTGTTCTAATGTTTCGGCTGTCATAACTATCTCCTTAAACGTATCTATATAATGATACTAAATACATAAATACTAAACAAGTATTTAAAAAGATGACGATATTATTATTGTTTATTTTCAAGAAGCTCTTTTATGAAAATCAATTTATAATCAGTTCCGTCAAAAATGTAATCAAACCTGTCCTCACCTTTATTATTAGGTGTTTTAAAATCGTTTACATCGATTGTAATAATACAACTTGAATTATAAGGATTTATCAAATCAACATTTGGACATAGAGGTTCAAACTTAAGCAGATAATAAGATGTCCTGTCAAAAGTATGTACTACCGGTTTATAATAATACTCTTCCTCAATATTATAATTTTTCAATTCATCTTTTGTATAATCTACTGATATAGCTTCAGGAATAATCATATTTTCAACATTTGAAACCCTTAAACCGTAAACCCAAAGTCTGGCAAATTCGTATTGTGTTTTACAACTTGGGAATATATCCCTGCTTTTTTTTAAAGCATCGTCTAAATTTTCTACACATTTTTCCAGTTTAGTCTGAAAATCATCTTTGTTAACATTTTTTGAATTGTCGTGGTAAAGAAGGTAGAAAAAGAATTTAGATATAACAAATAATACCATTATAACAAATATACAAATAAAAATTATATTTTTCTTTTTCATAACTCTTACCTTAATATTTAAATTAGCATTATATCATTTTACAATATTTGAACTAATATTAATAACTTTTTTACTATTGACCCTGTTTATATTACAATATTATATGGTAAAAGTAAATAGGTGGATATTATGACAGAGACTACGAAGAAAGATTATAAAGACAGTATAAATTTGCCTAAAACTACTCTGGAGATGAGAGCAAATGCGACTCAAAAAGAACCTCTGACTCAAAAGTTTTGGGAAGATAATAAAATATATGAAAAAAATATAGGACAAAGAGATAAGACAAATAAATTTGTTCTGCATGACGGTCCTCCTTATTTGAGTTCCGATAAAATCCATGTAGGAACGGCATTAAACAAAATTTTAAAAGATATTATTATTAAATATAAATCTCAAAAAGGCTGCTATACACCTTATGTTCCGGGGTATGACGCTCACGGTCTTCCTATTGAAAATGCCGTTGTTAAAACACTTAAAGGCGGAAGATATTCTGTTACGGAAGGTGAATTAAGACAAAAATGCAGAGAATATGCACAAAACAGCTTAAAAGGTCAAGAAGCTGCATTTAAAAGACTCGGAGTTCTCGGTAACTGGGCTAACCCTTATTTAACAATTGCTCCTGAATATGAAGCCGAACAAATAAGAGTTTTTGGCGAAATGTACAAAAAAGGATACATAGAAAAGGGGTTAAAACCTGTTTATTGGTGTGCATCTTGTGAAACAGCTCTTGCTGAAGCCGAAGTTGAATATGCTGACCATACTTCAACAAGTATCTATGTAAGATTTAAGTTCAATGAAACAGATAAAAATAAAGTTTATAATCTTGTTAATGCAAAATCCGAAAATGATTTATATGTGATTATTTGGACAACAACCCCTTGGACAATTCCTTCAAATTTGGCTGTATGTTTAAATGCAAAATTTGAATATACAATGTTCAGTTATAAAAATGATAACTATATAGTTGCAACAGACCTAATGAGTGCATTTTTAAAGGATGTAGAATGGGAAGAATCCGAAATAAGAGTTCTTGCGACTTTAAAAGGTGCCGAACTTGAGAATATGAGTGCAATACACCCGTTATATAACAGAGAAAGCAAATTGATTCTTGGTGACCACGTTACATTGGATGCCGGTACGGGATGTGTTCATACTGCTCCCGGTCACGGTCTTGAAGACTGGGAAGTATGCCAAAAATATTCAATACCGACATTTTCTCCTTTGGATTCAAAAGGTATGTGGCAAAAATCCGATATGTTTTATGACGCTGATTTAATCGGAGTTCCATATTATAAAGGTAATGAAATAGTTATACAGAAACTTGAAGCAAATAAAGCACTTCTAAAAAAAGCTGATATAAATCATAGCTACCCGCATTGCTGGAGATGTAAAAATCCCGTTATTTACAGGGCTACTCCTCAATGGTTTGTCAAAGTTGATAAATTCAGAGATAAAGCTATGGACGCCATAAAAAATGTAAAATGGATTCCTGCAAGTGGCGAAAGCAGAATAGGCAATATGGTTGAAGGAAGAACCGACTGGTGTATTTCACGTCAAAGAGCTTGGGGAGTTCCTATTCCCGTATTTTACTGCGAGGACTGCGGGGAAGTTATCTGCACGGATGAAACCATAGAAAATATCGCACAAATATTTTCAAAAGAAAGCTCTGATGCCTGGGTTAACCACAGCGCTGAAGAACTTCTGCCTAAAGGTTTTAAATGCCCTAAATGCGGGAAAACTCACTTTAGAAAAGAAAAAGATATTATGGACGTTTGGTTTGACTCAGGTGTTTCTTGGAGAGCAGTCGTTGAGTGCCGTTCGGATGAACTCGGTCATACTCCGGTTGATATGTATTTAGAAGGTTCAGACCAGCATAGAGGCTGGTTCCAATCCTCTCTTTTAACCTCTGTAGCTACAACAGGGAAGGCTCCTTATAAACAAGTTCTTACTCACGGCTTTGTTTTTGGCGAAGACGGAAGAAAAATGTCTAAGTCACTGGGTAACTACATCAGACCCGATGATATTATAAAAAACTATGGAGCTGATATTTTAAGACTTTGGGCTGCTTCAATAGACTACAGAAATGACGTAAAAATCGGAGATAATATAATAAAACAGCTTACCGAAATCTTTAAAAAGACAAGAAACACAGCAAGATTTTTACTCGGTAATCTCTATGATTTTGATCCAGCTAAAGATTATGTCAAATATGAAGATTTAAAAGCTATTGATAAATTTGCCCTTCATAAATTAAATACTTTGATTGAAAATGTTACAGAGGCTTTTGAATCTTATGAATTTTACAAATATTTCCAATACCTGCAAAACTTTGCTGCGGTTGATTTAAGTTCATTCTATTTGGATATTGTAAAAGACAGATTATATACAAGCGGGAAAAAATCACTTTCAAGACGTGCATGCCAGAGCGTATTATATGAAATAGCTCAAGCGCTCACAAGAATATTAGTTCCCGTTATGCCCCATCAGGCAGAAGACATCTGGCAAAATACACCCGAATGCCAAAGAAACGGCTTAGAAAGTATCCTCCTCTCCGCTTGGCCCTCAGTTAATAATGAATGGAACAACCCTCAATTGGAAGAAGAATTTACTCAAATCCTTAAACTTAGAGAAATTGTTACTAAAGCAATAGAACCTTTAAGAGCAGATAAACTTATAGGAAGTTCTTTAGAAACAGCTGTTTATATAATCTCTGATAAAAAAGAGCTGCTTAAAAAATATGAAAAAGAACTCTGCAATATATTTATTACGTCTCAGGCTTTCATTGTTAATGAAAAACCTGATAACGTAATGAATGAGTACTTTGAAGATGAATACAAAGTCTATGTAACAAAAGCGCTTGGTGAAAAATGTGAACGCTGCTGGAAATATAGACCTTTAGGTAATCACATTGGTTACGAAACTATATGTGATGACTGCTACGAAGCAATAACACAATAAAATTTAAAAGAAACCGCTTATAAAAGCGGTTTCTTTATTTTTAATTCAAATTGAATCTAAACATTGGTTTAACAGTCTCTACTTCACAAGTATCAAATCTTTGTTGTTCACTTGATGGCGGACATAAAGGATTTCTTGAAGTATTGTAGCAATAATTTTCGAATGTTAGTTTTTCATCTTCGCCTAAGGTCATACATAAAGCTTCTCTATAACCGTATACGAGTTTATTTTTACTGTTTTTTAAAGAAACGACACGAAAATCGCACGTTTGTTTTGTTCCGGACTTTGTTTTTACCGTACATTCTTTTGGTATATTTCCTGAGTTTTGTCCTTTATTATTAGAATAATAATATCCTTTAGCTTTAGAACTTATATAGTTTATATTCGTATCTTGATTTAATTCCATATTATCAGCAGCAATACCCAAGGGGTATAATTCACCATTATCTAACAACATAAAAGTAACTATATCGGGAGGCATTTTTTTACTATCTTTTTTAGTTATATTAGGTTTGCTTTTACCATTCAAATCAACAGCCAAAAGTCTGTAGCCATAATCTTTTGAAACACTTTCACTAAATGTTCTGGTTGTTAAAAAATATCTTTGTCCGTTTGTTGTAACAAAATTCGGATTTAATACATCAATATTAGTTATTTCAGGATCAAGTCCGCCTTCACCTTTTGAAGCGGTATAAAGTTTAGTACAGTTTATTTTTCCTGTTGTATTTAAAGATTTTACAATGAAACTGCATAAATTTTTAGTTGCATCATTAGTATCGGTAGGTAATTCTGAACATTTAGGAATTGTTGTATATTTTACATCACTATCAGGCTTAAAAACATGTACACTAACACCATTACTTTTTCTACACAAAATAGTTGCAGAATCTTCCGCTACAGTTTTTGCAGTTTGACCGCCATATAAATCTCTGGTTGCAATCTGCATATTTCTAAAAGCAAAATAAGCTAAGGATGTATATGAAGTTTTAACTATTCTTATAGATTGTATAGACAACGCCATTATAACGCCTATTATCATCATTACAACCAAAATTTCACCTAATGTAAATCCTTTTTTCTTAATTCTCATTCAATTTTTCCTTTAATATTTTTTGACAATCAATATAAGTGTCTGTTTCTATTATATCATTTTTATTAATAATATTTTTAGTAATATTTAAAACTGATTTGTTTTCTTTTACGGCAAATACTTTAATATTATTTTTAACGGCATCAAGAACAATTGATGAACCAAGCGCATTAAAAGGCATGATTAAAGCTTTTATATTTTTATTATTTATATGTTGTTCCCTTTTTTCAAATGAATATAACGGTGAATTAGAAAGTGCGATTAGTAAACATGGAAGGAATGTAGGAGTTATGTATTCCGCAGCTGCTTTAGAGTCAACTAATTCTTTTGTAATATCTATATTTTCAAACGCCGGTGCATGTACAACAGGAACTTTGAGTTCTCTTGTCATATAATGAGAAATGACAGCTTCAATACCGCCAACTATGTCAACTCCATTACCGTCTTTATATCCGTCATCTTCAGGTGGTTCATCAAATTTACATACCACGGCAAGCACTTCTGCTCCTTTTTCTATAAGTTTTTTTCCTGCTTCAATAAGTGTTTTATTGTTCATTACGCTTCCTGATGAAATCCCGCTTGATGTATTAAAAAAATTCACTCCAACTTCTTCTTTTGTTATTTCATAGCCGATTATATTAACTCCATATACTGTTTTTACGGCATTAATTGTATTAAGATGAACATTTAGTATACCTTTCGATATACTTTTATCAAAAATAACACCTATTTTATTATTTTGAGACTGAATTAAGGACAAATTTCCTTTAAATAATTCCGTTAATGCCCACCCTTCCGTGTAGAGCATATTGTTGTTTATTCCCGAAAAACAAGCAGCATTAACAACATTAGGATTGACGATAACTTTAAAATCTTTACTCAATTCACGTGCAGTCAATGAAGCATCACCTGCATAACCGCCTATAGATGCGCCTATTCCAGTAGGTACTACCATTGCTATTATTGGTTTTTTGTTATATTTATAATTCAACATATTCATTAGGTTTTAACGGCAGACATTTTTGTCCTTGAGCTTCAATTTTATCTTTAAAACTTTGAACATCAGCTTTAATATTATTAAACGTATTATAGTGCATAGGAATTATTTCCATGGCATAAAGCATTTTAGCCGCCATAGCAGCCTCATTTATATCCATTGTATAATATCCGCCTATAGGTAACAAGGCATAATACGGATTATACATTTCTCCTATTATAGAGTATTCACTAATTAATCCGCTATCACCTGCGTGAAAAATTGTTGTTCCGTCAATATCAAACAAAACACTCGCAGCAGGACCGCCATATTCTATGTCCGGATTTGAACTTGAGTGATTTGCCCCCAAAAATCTAAGGCTTCCCCAATTAAACTTTAAACATCCGCCGATATTCAATCCTATTGTTCTTGCTCCTTGACGTGCACAGTATTGTGCCAGTTCAACTACAGCTATTATTGGCGCTCCCGTATTCTTTGATATTGCTATGGCATCTCCTAAATGATCCAAATGAGCATGAGTAACAACTATATGACTTATTCTCTTTTTTTTATAATCAAAATCTGCAGACGGATTTCCCGTTATAAAAGGATCTATTAAGATTGAATCCCAATCTTTTTCTATTAAAAATGCACTATGCCCTATATATGTTAATCTTCTCATAATTTACCCCCGCTGTTATTAAATTGTATCAAATTTAATAAATCTGTAAAGATTCTAACAATTTATAAAGCGTTTTAAAGTTTGAAAGATTCCCTTTAATCTTTTAGAATTTGGAATAAGTGCATTTTCATGATATGGAATATATTTATTTACAATATTCTTTGGAAGCTCATTTCCTTTTTTAAGTGTATCTCTTATAAAAGAGATATAATCATCCTGAACTTCTTTATATAAACTATCTTTTGCACGAATATCCTCATCAGCTTCAAAATGACACAAAGCATGCCAAGCTGTAATAAGCGTAGCATCTTCGCAATCAGCCGGAAATTGTGATAGAGCATTCCTGACTGACATCTGTTTATTTATGACTTTATCATATAATTCTGCTGCTTTTTTTCGCAGTTCTTTATAATCTATACTTTCACGCTGCATTGTTTTTCTAATGCCCGCATTAAAGAACTTATATCATTATTAAAATATTGTCTTGCAAGTTTATTTATTGCACTTTTTGCCATTTCTTCACGGGATTCGACAGATTTGTAACAAAACTTTTTTCCGATTTTTTGTCGTTTTAATAAATTTTTATCAACAAGTCTGTCCATAACAGTTTTAACTGTTGTATACGCTCTTACATTTCCATTATTATTTATTTCTTCAAGAACTTCGCTTACTGATATATCTTTTACAGCTGCACTGTTTTCTTCCATATTCCATACGGCATTTAATATCTCATTTTCGAGACTTCCATGTTTATATGTCATTTCTATTCCTTTTTATAAAATTTTCATTATAATTTCTAAAAATTAACTACTACTATTATAGCACTTTTTATTTTAAATTACATTAATTTTATTGCTATAGTTACATAAATTTATGAAAAAATCACACTCACAAGTATTACGACGTTTTTGATATTTTTTTGCAGTTGTTAAATATAACTCTCTTTTAGCTCTTGTTACACCTACATATAAAAGCCTTAAAGTTTCTTCAATTTGTTCTTTTTTTAATTGCTCAACTGACTTTATTCCACAATTATATATAGAATTTTTTACCGCTTCTAAAAAATGTCCCGAACTTTTTATTTTTACATTCTCTTTACTTATAGAATAATTATCTTCATTTAATTGCGGAATAAATACATAATCAAATTCATCACCTTTTGATTTGTGCATTGTCATTACATTAATATTATTTTCATCCTGCAAATTATCATCAAAAAACTTGTATGCACTTAAAGGTCTTTGTGAATTATAATTTAATTTTTTTAACAGTTCATCCGTTGATTCATTTTCATTTTTTATTCGTTTAATAAAAGTAGAAATAAGATATGTGTTAGATTTATCTGTTATATTTTTGGAATAAAATAATCCTATTTTTAGTGCTGTTTCATCTATCGGCAAGGTTGAATTATTAAGCCAGTAATTTATATCCCAGTATATTTGTACTAATAATTCGTTCTGTATGTCATCTTCATTAATATTTATAAACGGAGATTTGAGGGTTTTTATATATTCCTGTGCATCTTCTTTTATATTTTTCGCATAATTATTTGAGTATAATTCAATTAAATCTGTTATTAAATCATTGTTTAATGGATTTTCAATTATTTTTAATACGGCAAATATGTATTTATATATTCTTTTTTGAGCTAAACAATCCGTTCTTACTGCAGTTTTTATTCCGTTAGAGTTTAAAAATTCATTATAATCATTTACTTGGGAATTTAATCTTGTAAGTATTGCGATTGAAGAGCAGGGGGTATTTTTCTTTATTTCTTTAATCTTATTTAAAATAAAAGTCTTTTCTTCTTTTTCACTATCAAAAACAATATACTCAGGTTCTTTATTATCTTTTGGATTATTTGGTGTTCCTTTTACGGATATATTATAAAAAGCGTTTTTAGTATTATCATTTGTCTGTGCTGCTTTAATCATTTTATTGGCAAGCTCATAAATAGGCTTTGCGCATCTTTGAGATGAGGTCATCTCTACTTTTTTATTTTCATTTATAAATTTCTTAAAACTCTCTAAATTAGAATTTGTAAAAGTAGAAGTAATAGATTGATTTATATCCCCACACCTTACTATATTTTTATGCTTTTGTGAAAGAATATTGATTAATGACTGTTGAATATCCGTTGAATCTTGAGCCTCATCTTCAATTATATATTTACACAGATTCTGATAGTATTCTCTTGTTTCTTTATCTGTCTTTAGTATCAAAACGGAATATTTAAGCATATCATCATAATCTATTAAATTTTTTTGCTTTAGTGTCTGATTGTATAATTTGAGAAAATTATAAAATTCTTGTATATCAGAGTATTTTGATTTAAATTCCTTATTTAATCCGCTTAATTTAACAATAGAAATGCTTTTTAAGTAATTTTCATATTTTTCATCAGGAATTTTCAATTTATAGAAAATTTCTTTTATAATTTTTTCTTTAATAATATCATCACAGATGTCAAAGTCTTCATCAAGTCCCATTTTAATATAATTTCCGTTCTCTTTAATAATTCTGAGAGCAAGTCCGTGGATTGTTGAAATATTTGGCATTACATTTGATTCATCAAAATATTGCTTTATTTTATCTTTAAAGTTTTTAGCGGCAGATTCCATATAGGTTAAAACGAATATATTATTTGGATTAACGCCGGATGTTAGAAGTTTTATTATTAAAGAAAGTAAAATTGTTGTTTTACCTGCCCCGGGAACAGCCGTTACCGCCATTTTCCCTTCTTTATATTCCAACACCGGTTTTTGGTCATCCCTTGGAGTTATGTTATATTCTTTTTTTGTTTGTTTCCTTATTTCAAGAAAATCAGAAAGCCCCGAAAAATTCTCATTTCCGAAATTATCATATATACTGGAGTAAAATCTGATTTCTTTATTTGCACATAATATTAATTTTCTAACCGTTGCAGCTGTCTTTTCCCTTGTTAATTTAATACAATCTTCTGAAGAATATGTATTTTTATTCCAGTCTTTATTAAAAACCCACGAATTATATAATGTTCCCGTGTCTTGTTTAAACCAATCACAATTAGATACATCAAGCCACATTTGGTAATCTGTATTTATTTCATAATCGGATAATTTTTGAATTGAACTTAATATAACGCTGTTTTCTTTTAATGAAAATGAATTTACAGGGTTTTCACTTATTATACTGTTCTCTGTTTGATTGATAAAATCCGTAACTATGCTTTCACTTGAAGAAGAAAAGGCAGTTTCAAAACTTTGGGCTTCTTTTATAAAAAAATCATATTTCTTTATTTCTTCTTCTGTTTCGATTTCTAATAAATTAGAGCGAATTATCTTAATTTGCTCCGTAAGTGAGTGTATTTCGGGATTTATAGATTTAATTATACTCAAAAGTTTTATATACTTTTCACTGTATATTTCATTGTCAAATTCTGATTTTATTAGTTCGTTCGTTTTTTTATACTTTTCTATTATCTTAAAACATTTTCTATAAGGTATCTTAAGAAATTCAACAAGTAAACTTTTCAATTCATAGTCATTTATTTTTATTGAATTTGCAATTTTAAGCATGGAAATAATATATTTTATTATTTTTATTTCTGCTAATTTTGTATTACCCGAAATAATTTGAAAATTTATTCCAAAATTATTATTTGTTAAATATTGAATAAGCACCTCATCGGCAACAGGTGTAATAAGAGCAATATTATTAGGGTTTACTCCGGAATTTATTAATTTTTTAATATCCTCAATAACAATATCTGCCATTTCCAGTCGTTTGGTTGTATTTATATATTTAAATTCTGATATATCGGTTTTTTTACCGTTTTTTATATTTTCGTATAATGTTTGAGCTGTTTGTTTAAAATAACTATTGTCTTTTAAAATTATTTCCTTAGGCGAGAATCTTTTTTTTAATTCATTAATTCCTCCCTTATATGCACATAAGTATCCGCTTCTGGTTGAACCGTATTTATCATATATAATTATATAATCATCTAACTGAGGAATAAGATTATATATAAACTGAAATAATATATAAGGCATTTCATCCGCATCATCTGCCATTAGGTATTTTATTCCTTTAAAGTAATCGGTATCCTTTTGAATTAAAGGTAATATGGCAAGTTGTCTTAAATAATCAAAACTTCTGTATTCTATTGTTTTAACTTTATAATCATTAATTGCTTTTTGTGCATCTTTATAAAACGATTCTTTTAATATGCAAGAGCGTTTTACTATTTCTTCATTACTGAGATTATTCTGTACTATCAAAGAATATCTTCTGAATAATTGGTGAAGAAGATTTACTTTTGATATATAGTCAGAAAAATCAGCTTCTTTTATGCTTTTCTTAAATATATATTGGGAGACCTCAAGCCCGCATAAATTTATCTCTTTATCATCATCGGTTTTTATTAATTTTTTTATGTATTCTTTATTATCATAAAAGCTGTTATAGCTTAAACCGTACAGAGTCATTATTTTGTGATTTTTTAATTTATCTTCGGGAATTTCCTTAATTAATTTTTCATAAAAAATATTTTTTTTATAAGGATTTAATTTAAGTACTAAAATTTCTTCGGCATTAACTCCCGAATTTATGAATTCTTTGTATTTATTTAAAAGGATTTCTTCTTTTTGTGAATTAATGCTTCCCTGAACTAACATAAAACTATTTTATCATTATTATTCTAATAATAATGTAACGACATATTACAAAAATCATTAGTATTTGAATTTTAACTTAACATGTCTTTACAAAAGGATTGAAATAAAAATTACAAAGTGATATATTAAAGATATACAAATTATATATAAAATTATTTAAACATAAGTGATTCCTTTCAAATATATCATAAAACTGCCTCATATAGGCATTATTTGCTCTGCCGTTGGCGGAATAGTGTGTATTACTTAGTAAATCAGGAGTATTAATATGGTTTTAAATTGTGTTTATTCATCAGAAACAGAAAAAGAAGTAGTTTCAAATCCTTTATTTGCAGATGCAGACTTAAATACATACATAAAAGAAATATCAAAGTACAAAAATCTTACATTAGAAGAAGAACAAGAAACAGCAAGATTGGCGAAAGAGGGAAATGTAGCAGCTAAACAAAAATTAATAAAGGCAAATCTTAAACTTGTTATTACAATCGCAAAAAAGGTAATTCACTCAAGCAAACTTCCTATGATTGATTTGATTCAGGAAGGTAATTTAGGACTTATTGCAGCAGTTGATAAATTTAACTGGAAATTCGGATACAGATTTTCAACTTATGCCTCTTGGTGGATTAAACAGGCAATGTTTAAAGCTATTTCAGAACAATCGCATTCATTTAAAATTCCTGTTTATATTCAGGAAACTCTTTCAAGATATTCAAAATTCAAAGCAGAACTGGAAAAACAAGGCTGCACTGATATTAATCCCGAAAAAATTGCAGAAAAAATGAATACAGATTTAGACAGAATAAATAATTGTCTTAATGCCTATAAACAGACTCTTTCTCTTGATGCAAATATAGAAGCAAATAACGGTTCTGAAGTAAGATTATCAGATATTATCGAAGATAAGAAATCATCTTTTCAAAATGACTTAGAATATGAATCTATGAAAAAAGATATTTTAGGTTTGATAAATAAACTAAAAGACCGTGAACAAAATGTTATAATAATGCGTTTCGGACTTTTTGACAGACAAAGACAAACACTTGAAGATATAGGTAAAATTTATGGCGTAACAAAAGAATGTATAAGACAAACCGAAGCAAGAGCACTTAATAAACTTAAAACAGATAATAGTGCATTCAATTTAAGATATACTTATTTGTATTAAATTTAATTATAAAAAATGATTTATTATGTTAGTCGGGCTTAAATTTGTTATGGGACTGACTAACATAGTAATGATAATTCTTTTTAAGATTTAAAATCTCAAAATATTTACAAAAAGGCGTTTAAGAGGTATAATACTTTTTATAAAAAATTAATGATAGTTTGCGGAGTAAAAAAGATGAGTGAACAAAAGTATACGGACGCTGAATTTGAGACATTGCTCAATAAATATGACTACAGTTTTCAAAAAGGAGATCTTGTAAAAGGAATAGTATGTTCTTATGACTCCTCCGGAGTTATTGTTGATATAGGTGCTAAAACATCTGCTTATGTTCCCTCAAAAGAAGCTGTTGTTGATAAATCCGTTTCGCTTGAAGATACTTTGAAAAAAAATCAGGAATATGAATTTCTTATAATTAGAGAAGAAGATGAAGACGGAAGATTCATGCTCTCATATAAAAAAGTTGCTCTTGCTTATAACTGGCGTGAACTTGAAAAATTAAAAGCAGAAGATGCCATAGTTGAAGGTGTTATTGTATCCGTTGTTAAAGGCGGTGTTCTTGTTGAAGTTAAAGGAGTCAGAGGATTTGTTCCTTCCAGTCAGTTAAAATTGAAACAAGGTGAAGCTTCCATAGGTGATAAACTCGAACTTAAAATCCTTACTATGGATATTCAGCAGGGTAATTTTATTTTATCAAACAGAAAAGTTTATTCAGAAGATAAAGAAGAAACAAAAAAAGATTTGTTTGAATCCATAGAAGTCGGACAGATTGTTAAAGGTGAAGTAGTTAGAATCACAGACTTCGGTGCATTTATTGATATCGGCGGCGTTGATGCTTTATTACCGCTTTCTCAAATCTCTTGGAGATGGGTCGACCATCCTTCCGATATCTTAAAAGTCGGTGATATTGTTAATGTTGAAGTTATTGTTATCGACCAAGATAAACAGAGAATAAGTTTAAGCCTAAAAAATCTAGAAAAAGACCCTTGGCTTGAAGCAAAAGATAAAATTAAAGACGGCGATAAAGTAGAAGGCATTGTTACCAGAATTAAACATTTTGGTGCTTTTGTTGAAGTATGCCCGGGAGTTGAGGCACTTTTACCTAATAATGAACTAATTGAATATCAAAATCAAAAAGATGTTATTCTTAAAGTCGGTGATAAAATTCTCACTACTATTCTTAAATTTAATCCCGATGACAGAAGGATAAGTTTAAGTATTAAAAATGAAGACTAATTCAATTTATTTCGTGTAAAACTGTTGACTTTACTTTTTGTGCAGGGTAAACTTAACTCATAATGTACTATTGTGCATGGGTTTAGATAGGTATTTTGCTTTAAATGCTATATGCTGCAAATGCCTCAAATGAAAGGAATAAGAAATGTTTGCAATTATTGAAACAGGCGGAAAACAATATCAGGTTTCGGAAGGTCGCTACGTTGATATTGAATTACTTAATAATGAAGCAGATTCTAAAGTTGTTTTTGAAAATATCGTTATGCTTGTTAACGGTAAAAAATCAAAAATAGGACAGCCTTATGTTAAAAATGCTTCTGTTGAAGGTGTTATTGTTAAAAATGATAAAACAAAAAAAGTTTTAGTTTATAAACAAAGAGCTAAAAAAGGTTATAGAAGAAAACAAGGTCACAGACAAAATTTTACAAGAGTTATGATTAATAAAATCAGAACTGCGGCTAAAAAATCAGAAACAGTTGAAAATACAACTGAAGAATAAATAATTTAAGGAGAATAATAAAATGGCACATAAAAAAGGGGTCGGGTCAAGTAAAAACGGCCGCGACAGCGAAAGTAAAAGATTAGGCGTTAAAAAATTCGGCGGTGAATCTGTTTCTGTCGGCAATATCATTGTTCGCCAAAAGGGTACTAAAGTACATCCCGGTAACAATGTTGGTATGGGTAAGGACTATACTCTATTTGCTTTAATTGACGGTGTGGTTAAATTTGAACCGCATAGACGCGACAGAAAACAAGTTAGTGTCTACGCTCAATAGTTTTTAGTAAATTTGAAAGAAGAACAGCTTTTTAGTTGTTCTTTTTTCTTTTGTACTTGGGGACTGTTATATGAATAATCAAGGTTGTAGTTTTCTTCAATATGGTATTAATTTTGATTTATATATGGTTTGTGACTGCTGTATTTCGCATAATGATGGCAGGGGACTTCCTATTTTAATTAGTAATTACAAGGGAAATATTATAGACTGGGAATCACTTTTTGATAAAAAAGCAAAGCGTATTCAAAAGCAAAAGCAAAAAACTATTTTTGAATGTGAAGGATGCTATCACCTTAATAATTTTCAGTTTACCAACGAGCGAAAAATATCGGAATTTCATTTTTCACACTTTAGAATATGTAATGCAAAATGTATTTATTGCTCCTCTGATTATAATTCAAAAAAAACTTCATATAATACCTATCCTGTTATTAAGGATTTAATTGAAAAAGGCTATTATAAATCAGGAGGCGAAGCAACTTTTCAAGGCGGTGAACCTACTTTAATGCCTAATTTTGATGAACTGGTTGATTTATTCATAGAACAAGGCACTATTGTCAGAATCCATTCAAACGGTATAAAGTATAGTGATACCGTAAGTAAGGCACTAAAATTAAATAAAGGAACTATTGTTATATCACTTGATTCAGCTACTAATAAAACATATAAAAAAATTAAACGTGTAGATTCATTCGAAACTGTTTGTTCTAATATAAAAAAATATGTAGATAGTTCTTCTACCCCAGATAACGTTATTATAAAATATATAATTATTCCCGGAGTTAATGATAATATAAACGAGATTGATAAATTCTTTATTTTAATGAATAAACTAAATGTTAAAAAGATTGCTCTTGATATTGAAGTATTATATGCAAGAGCACATCAAAATAAATTTATATCACCACATATATATCTGCTTGTTGATTATTTTGAAAAATTAATTAAAAAATATAATAAAGATTTATTAATATACAGCTTTCTTTCTTATATCCTAAAAAATAGAAATATTAAACAAACATTTTTAATTAAATATAAACCGTTATTTAAAATTTATTTATCTTTATGCAATCAACGTAATAAAAATTTGATATATTTAGGTAAATAATTATTGACTTATTTTATTTTAGAATATAGAATAAATTAACTATCTTGGTAAGTATGGAGAGTTAACGGCTGGAGAATCAGAAACTTAACGTTATATTTAAGATTATATTTTCTTCAACTAATTAAGTTAAGGGTATTTATTATCATATGATTAATACAATTTCAAAAACAGAAAAAAAAGATCAAAGTTCTCTTATATTAGAAAATCTTTTAAATGAATCATTTATCTTTTCCAAGTGGGAAAAGATAAAAGATATTATAGTAGAAAGAAAAAGTTTGTTCAGCCATAAACAACTATTTATAGGACTTTTTAGAAAATTTTCAACAAAAAATAATGTAGAAAAATATGTATTAAAAGATGAACAGGGCAACATTGTTGCCGGTATGGATTTGAGAGTATACAAAGACAGTGTTTATATTATCAATATAAAATCCGGTATTAATTTTGATTTTGAACAGACATTTAATCCTTTATTTCAAATAGCAGCAGAAAAAACTCTTTACAGTACTACTGATAAAATATTAAAAATAAATCTTTCTTTCCCCATTGCTTTAAAAAATAAAATAAAAAAGTTTATTACTAATAAAGATTTTTGTAAAGAAGAATATCAAAGTAAATATGAACAGGAAATGTTTGGAGAAACTTATTCTATGAATATAGAATTGTCTTCCTTTTGGCAAAAACGTATAAAAAATTCTCCAATTCTTATTAATTATTAAAACTCATTTATATATATGATTTGATATTGTTATTATATGACTACAATTGATATTAGTTATGTTGTGCTTTTATAATGGAGCAGTTGATGACTGACGATATCAAATACAATTCATACGGAAATATTAAACGACTTTCAGATAGTGAGCTGGAAAAACTATGGATGTCTTATCTTGCTGATAAAACAAATAAAAAGCTTCGTGATCAAATTATTATTCAATATATATATCTGACAAAATATGTAATAGGGAGAATAAAGATAAATTTACCCCCCAATATTGCAATTGATGATATATCAAGTTTTGGTATTGAAGGACTAATAGATGCTGTTGAAAAATTTATGCCTGAGAAAGGTGCTCATTTTGAAACTTACGCTATTATGAGAATTAAGGGAACCATTATTGACAAAATACGTTCTCAAGATTGGATGCCAAGAAGCACAAGAAAAAAAATCAAAGATGTTAAAAAAGCAGCTGAAATACTGAAACAAAAGCTTGGAAAAACTCCTTCTAATCAGGAAATTGCAGATTATCTCGGCATGGAAAAAGATAAAGTTATCTCAATACTTGCAGAAGATACTTCTATAGGTTCTTTATATGATAAAAAATATTCCGGTGAAGAAGGTATTGAACTTATTGATACTATTGAGGATGTTAATTATATTAATCCTTTAGAAAAACTTGAAGAAAAAGATGTAAAAAATGAACTTCAAGCTGCATTAAAACAACTTCCTGAGCGTGAACGTATGGTTATGGTCCTTTATTATCATGAGAATATGACTCTTAAAGAAATCGGTGAAAGTATAGATGTTACAGAATCGAGAGTCTGCCAAATCCACGCTCAAGCTATTATGAAACTTAGAAATATTCTTAATGCCAATAAAACTGAAAAAATAAAATCTTCTCTATAAATTTATTTCTTTTATTAATTCTTCAAAATTATATTTTTTTTGATTTATTTTATTTTTATCATATTTAATATCTGTTCTTATAAAATCTGCAATTTTATTTTCATTTTCCCGCAAATTCATATATTTTAATTTAAATTCTTTTGCAAGCTCTTCAACTTTTATATCATAATTTATAGGCAGAATTTTTACTTCATTTTTTATTGCTATAAGACAGGCATGATATCTCATTGCTATTAATTCATTTAAACCTGCTATATTTTTTATGGTTTCTTCTGTTGTTTTATGTTCTTTTACCGTTATTTTAAGATTAGGATTTATATTTAACAGTTTATCCCTTAATTTATTACATACGTTTAAATCCTGACAGTTTTGCATAGCAAGTATGTGTATTTTTTTATTTTGATAATATTGATTTATATTATTAGCTAAATATTCAATAAAATTATCACTTAAATTCGGGTGATTCCTTAACTGAATTCCAATAATATTATTTTTTTCGGTATTTATTTTTTCTAAATTCCAAACAGGGTCTGAACATAAAATTGAATTGATTTGATAATTGTCCAAAAGTGTTTTACTGTTTTTATCTCTGACTGTTATATATTTTGCGTGTTTTAATAATTCAAGAGTTATTTTTAAAAGAAATTTATTTTTAATAGGACCTATACCCTGAGCAAAAATTATAACCTTTTTTTTAAAAAACAGAGCAGAAGCTATGACAAAAAGATAGTAAATTAAACTTTTCTTACTTGATGAATCCTGAAGCAGGCTTCCTCCACCTGAGATTAAGCAATCACATTTTTTTAATGCTCCTATTACTTTTAATATATCAAATGTATATACACTATTAACTTTTAAATTATTTTTAGTTTGATTTGGATTAGATGAAAAAACTGTTATTTCATATTGACTTAAATTTTCGGTTAATATTTTAAGGATAGTTTCATCCCCAAAGTTATTAAATCCATAATAGCCTGATATACAAATTTTTTTAGTCATTTTGACCTTTAAAAATTTTATAAACTTCATCTTTATCAGGTATAGATTTTATAGCCCCGATTCCTTTTATTTGTAATCCTGCAACAATAGCACCCAAATTAACTGCTCTAAAAGGAGACATGCCGGAAACTAGAGCGTGAATTACACCACCGTTAAAGGCATCTCCTGCACCTGTATTATCAATTACATTTTCATTAATAAATTTTGTAAATTCAATCTTACCTTGATATCCGGTATAATAACCTTTTTCAGTAGATGATTTAATTATAACAGTTGAAATACCTTTATCCCATAAATATTTTATTATGTTATCTATAGATGATGAATCAGTTATTATTTTAGAATCATGTTTTATATTTATAAATAATATATCAATAAATTCGGCAATTTCATAAAAAGCCTCTTTTGCTTCATCTTCCGACCAAATTTTAGAATTATAATTAGGATCGTAGGCAGTTAATATATTATTTTCTTTTGCAATTTTAAAAGCCTGTTTTACAGCTTCTCTTGCTGATAGTGAAAGTGATTGGGTTATTCCTGTTGAATAAAGCAAGGAAGTTTTTTGAATGTATTCTGTTGAAATATCATCAATGGAAAGATTTGTAGCAGCGGTTTTTTTTCTGTAGAAAGAAAATTCTTTGTTTTCACCGTTTTGTTCTCTTGATAGTATATATAATCCGTTTGAACCATTTACCGGTTTTACATGTGAAATATCAAGTCCTTCTTCCTGCCAGCTTTCAAGTAAATAATTTTTAAAGCAGTCCATTCCTATTCTTGATATAAAACCTACTTTTGAACCCAGTCTAAGTGCCGTAATGGCTGTTGTTAAATTATCTCCGCCATAATATTTGTCCAGTTTATCCGTTTGTGCTATCGAATCAGATGTTGATAACTCTATCAGACTTTCACCTATTGTTATTATATCCAGTTTGTCCATATTATTCTTTCCAAAATTAAAGTTTATCAGAAAGCTTTGTAATTATCAATTTTTTACAATCTTTAATTTATTATTATTTCTAAGTTTTTTTGACTTTAATTCGTTTATTCTGTATTTTATATCGAAATAGTCAACGGAAGGAGGATTTTGTTTAAGATATTTTTTATAATATCTTTTTGCAGCATTACTATTTGCCAGCTTTTCGCAGCAAATTCCCAAGGCAAGATATGCTCTATAATAATCGGGTTGTTTTTTTATTATTTTTTTAAATAATAATGCCGAGTTTAAATAGTCATCCATGTGCATATATAATGTTGCTTTTTGAATATATGCTCTAATATAGTCAGGATATGTTTCAATTATTTTTTGATATACCATAAGAGCCATATCCTCTTCTTCAATCATTTCATGCACGAGAGCAAGCTGCATTTGTATATCCGGATTATCAGGTTCTAATTTTATAGCTTTCATTAAATGTTTTAATCCGCTTTCAAAATCTCCTTTGATTATAAAGCATAGAGCAATTTCTTTTTGTATTTCTGCATTATCGGAATCTATTTTTTCCGCTTTTTCTAAATTATTAATTGCTTTATCATATTCTTTTAAATTTTTATATGAACCGGCAAGCCCTATATATGATTTAACATTATTTCTTTCAATTAAAATTGAATTGAGATATTTTTCAACAGATTCTTTATATTTATTATTTTTTCTTAATTTTTCAGCCAAATTAAAATACTTTTCTGCCAAAGAATCCAACTGCATTTTTTTTACAGTTTTTTTAATTGTACTTCCTGCCATATATCCCCCTTCTTTTTTAATTCTAAAGAATATTGTTGCGGGATAATATAGTCTATAGATTTAAATTTATTAATCTAAAGTTCAATATACACTTAGCTTATTCCCAATAAAAATTTATTATATATATCATCGGGGATTTTTCTATATAATTTTCCTGTTTCTGAATTTACGGTAACTATAGTACTTTGGGCATTTACCCTTAATATTCCCGTCTGTTTTTCATAAACATTATGTTCAAATGTTATACTGACAGGTTTTACTTCTTTAATATGAGTTTTTATTTCAATTCTTTCATTCATTTTAGCAGAAGACTTGTATCTTATGTTTAATTCAACAACAGGGAAAATTATATTATTTTTTTCAAGCATATCAAGTTTCAATCCGAGCTTTTCAACCAATTCAACTCTTGCCGCTTCAAACCACTTTGTATAAGCTCCATGCCAGACCACACCGTATGAATCCGTATCGCTGTATAATATTCTTATATTTTGAATATATTCCAATTTTTAGTTCCTTTAAGTAAATAAATCCTGTATTTTTTCTTCTATATCATTAGGGTCAAGTTCCATAGTATATTTATTAATATCTAAAGCAATCTGATATAATTTAGCAGCTTCAACTTTATCTCCGGTTATAGCAATTGAACGGGCTAAGTTGTAATATGCAAGCGCATAGTTAGGGTTATATTTTCTTGCTTCTTCAAATAATTCTATAGCTTTTTGCACTTTACCTAAATCATCTAAGTATATAACTCCCAAGTTATTATAAGCTATATCATAGGTATTATCATATTTTATAGCTTTTTCGTATTCTTTAATTGCTTCATCGGTATTACCTTTACCCCAATATAAATATCCCAAATTACAATGGAGTCTGGCATTATGAGGGGATGTTTCCAATGCTTTTTGATATACTATTAAAGCATTATCATAAGAACCTTTTTCAAAAAAAACATTTCCTAAATTTAAATATATGTCTATGTCAGTTGAATTTAAATTGTAAGCATTTTGATAAGATGATATAGCCGCATCCAAATCTTTTGTATTTTCTTGAAATATAAAACCTAAAGTTTGAGCTACAATGCTTGTCCATTTTGGGTTTGGATTTAAGGTAACAGCCGTTTGATAATGCTCAATTGCTTCATCAATATCTCCACATAAGTATAAATACTGTGCCAATCTGCAGTGAATTTCAGCGGAATGGGGCTGTAATTCTATCATTTTTCTGCATATATCTATTGCATTTTCAAAATCTCTTATTTCTTCATACAAACAGCATAAATAATAATACGCTCTTATATTAAGACTATCGAGCCATATAGCCATTTTATATTCACAAATTGCATCTTCATATCTTTTTAACTCATAGTATATTCTGCCTAAATTTATGTATAACTCAGCAAAACCCGGTGCTTTTTCTATGGTTTCTCTATATAAATCTAAAAGCTGCTGATTAAATCCGTGCATAAATATCAATATTGATGTTTTTATTAATACAGGCAGAAATTGAAAATATGATAATCTTTTTATTACTTCTTTAATTGCATATTTATCAAAAGGAAGTGTTAAAATTGACAAAATAAGTTTTGAAAATTTTTTATACCATTTTGTTTTATTTGATAAAGATTGAATACAATAAATTAAGAAATTAGCTCTAGAGGAAGAAAACGGAGCTATAAGAATTGCACGCTCTGCGGCTTCAACTGCTTCTATGAAATCACCTTTTCTCATAAATATTTCAGCTATCATATAATGAGCATTTGACATTTTAGGATTGTGTTCAAGTGCAAGCTTAAAATAATTTACAGACTTATCAAGTTCTCGTTTATAATAAAAAGCCATTGCTATTTTATAATATATTTCAGCAGAATTAACACAAGATTCTAATGCTCTTTGATATTCAGTAATAGCTTCATCCGCATACTGTTTTATCTGATGAATATCAAGGTGCCATTCCATATATAAATCACCGAGTTTAACATGAAGCTCGGCATTGTTCTCATCTTTAGATAAAGCACCTTTACAGGCTTCAATTGCTTTTTGAATGTTTCCTGTTTTTTGGAATTTATCTATTTCTTTTTTTATTCTTTTATTATCAAAATTGATGTCATTCATATCTTTATTGACGATTTTACCATAATAAGTATTATTTTACTAATCCTGCATCTTTTAAATATTTTTTTGGTGCCAATACACATAAAGTATTTGGTTTTGAAAAATATTTTTTTGCCGTATCTTGTATCTCTTCTTTTGTTACTTTACTTATTAATTTATTTAGTTTTTCTTCATAATCATATCCGAGTCCTAAATATTCATAATTTCCTTTTAATGCAGCTTCAAGCATATTTGTTTCCTGATAAAACTGACGTTTTCCAATAGCATTATTTTTTGCATTATGTAATTCTTCTTCAGATATTGGTTCTGTCATTATTTTTTCTATTTCTTCTTTAAATCCGTCTATAGAAATCTTAATGTTTTTAGGCTCGGTTGCGATATAAACAAAGAAGTTTCCGCATAATAAATATGGCTCATATACACTTCTTACCGTATATGCAAGTCCTTTTTTTTCTCTTAATTCAAGAAATAATCTCGAAGATAAGCCTGAGGCGCCTAAAATTGTATTTAACAGAATTATTATAGGATATTCTTTAGTTTTTATAGTAGGAACCTGCCAGCCTAAAAATATTTGTGCCTGATTTGCATCTTCCTTTATTACTGTTGATATTCTATCTTTAGTTATTTTTTTTACTTTTTGTCTTTCTTCTTTATTTTCCTTACAGCTTAGATTTTTTAAATATTTTTCCAAAACAGGTTTTACTTTATTTTCATCCAAATCACCAATTATTGCTATATTTTTCTTAAGCACATCTTTTATTTCTTTATAAGTATTTATTATGTCTTTTTTTGTTATGGACTCAATTTCATTTATAATTTCTTGTCTGCCTATAGAGTAGGGATGATTTTTAAAAATAGTTCTGTAATATTCGTCTTGAGCCAGTATTTTAGCAGAATCTAAATCCGCAATTAACTCTCCTTTTATTTTTTGAATTTCTTTTTTATAATCGCTAAAAGTAGAATTTTCAATTACATCTTGAAAAAGTTCAAAGGCTTTATTTAAATCTTCGTTTAAAAATTGCAGTTTGAAACGAAGATAGTCTGATTTTTTTTCAAAACAAAAATCAATTGCATTTTCATCCAATTCGGCAGCAAGGTCTTCTGATGTTCTGTTTTTAGTCCCCTGCAATAACAGTTGAGTTACCAAATGGTATAAACCATATTTTTCCTCATCTCTATTTAATTTCACATAAATTACTACTGCGGTTCTCGGTGTATTTTTATTCTTTTTTATTATTGCTTCAATCCCGTTATTTAATATTATTTTTTTCATAATTTCACCTGTTATTTTTTATACTTTTGAGGCATTAATACCGATATTACGGCATTTTGTGTATTTAAAAACTTTTTAGCAGTGTCTTCTAAGTCTTTAACTGTTATTTTATCTATAATATTTATATATTCTTCAACACAATCAAGTTTATCGCAAACAGTCATATAAAAGCCTATTGTTTCAGCTATATCAGATACGGTTTCAGAGTTTTCTGCGAAAGCTGATTTTAACTTTTTCTTGGCTTTATTCAACTCTTTTTCATCTATACCTTGATTATATAGTTTTTCTATTTGATTTTTTATTAATTTAATAGCATTGTCTTTTTCATCGGGAATAAAATTCGCTTGTACAAATAAGTTTCCGCCATCTCTAAAATGATAATAATCGGTAGAGACTATATTAAATATTGTTTTTTTTGATTTTTCAATTAATTCCTGATACAGTCTTGAACTTTGCCCCTGTCCCAGTATTAAACATATCATTTCCAATATTGTCGAAGTTTTTATATCACCAGCTTTAGAACCTAAATATCCAAACATAAGAAATCCGGTATTTATATCCGAATATACTTCTGAATATTTACCGCCTTTTATTTGTTTATCGGGTTTATTTTCTTTTATTATTGTGTTTTTTCTTCCTTTAAAATTAAATTCTTTTGTTATTTTAGGAATAATTTCTTCTGCTTTTAAATCTCCGACTATTATTGTTGTTATATTATTTGGTGTATAGAATTTTTTATAATAATCAAGAATTGTTTCTCTTTTTATTGTTGAAATTATTTGCTCGTTACCAATAACGTCTCTTTTATAAGGGTGAGAAGTATATAAATCGTTATTGCATTGATTATAAACTTTAGTCCAAGGCTGGTCTTTACGCATTCTTATTTCTTCAATAACAACATGTCTTTCTCGTTTTGTAGTAATTTTTGTATCGTTTAAATCAAAAGGCTCGCCTATTTCATTAGGTGGGATAATAGGATCAAGCATCATATCGGCATGCAATTTAAGCGTGTCATTAAAATTTTTACTATCAATGCCTTTAGGAATAGTTACATAATAAAAAGTGTAATCTTTCCAAGTAGCGGCATTAACAATTGCTCCTCTGGATTCAAGTGTTCTGTCAAATTCTCCTGCTTTATGTTTTGATGTTCCTTTAAACATCAAATGCTCAAGGAAATGAGATATGCCGTTATTTTCATCATTCTCATTTATTGAACCTGTTTTAACCCAGCTGCTTATATTTATTAAGCTTCCACGTTTATATGCAAAAACTATTTTATGTCCGTTTTCTCTTTCATATATTTCAACAGGTCTTTCCAAGTATGGATATTTTATTGAATACTTTTTAATTTTTTCTTCTGCCATTATTGGACCTCTGTTCTTCATATTTACCTATATATTGTAACAGATTTTACAGCTTTTTCATAATTATAAGCGCAAATTTTTTTTTCTCGAGTTTTATATCAATGTAACCCTACAAAAAGGAATGTTTATGAATATAAACCCCATTTCATTTAAATCTTTAATGGTATTTACATTAAATGACGGCAAACCAAAAGCACCAATGCCGGTTCTCATACAAACTGCTTTTAGGAATAATCCGAAATTAAAAGCATATAAATTAACTGATACTGCTACATTTAATGAGGATATAGACGGCACTGTACATAATGCGGCAATGAATTTTGCAAAAAGACTTGATGAATTATATAGGAATATACTGACAAAAGGTTCAAAAAAAGTTAAATTAACAAAAGTTAATTTCTATGTTAATCCGAGAGAAACCGAAGAAAGATATTTTCTTACTGCAGCTACAGAAGAAGATGAAAAGAGAATTCATAAACTTATAAGCAGAACTGATAAATTTTACAGTGCTAAATTTGGTCAAAAGCAATAGAAAAATACATACTGAATCCTTTTTTCATACATTCTGTTATATCTTTGTAATTTAATTGTTTATCAATTTCTTTTAAACAAGTTACAGAATTTGTACAGGGTTTCTCATTAAAAATTTTTTCAATGATATTAGGATTATAATCAAATAAAATCGAGCCGTGTTGAAGTATATAGTTTTGTTTTCTGTATTGAGCAGAACCTATTAATTTTTTACTTGCGTAACATAAGTCAGCGCCTGTTGATAGCGACATACAATATTCAAAATTATTTTTTCCTCTTTGTTTTTGTCCTATATTAAGTTCTAAACCCAATTCTTTAAACCCCAAAATAATAGCGGAAGAAATTTCTTTGTATGAATGTATTATGCTTTCTCCGTTTTTTAAAAAATTTACCGAACATATAAAAGAATAAGTAAGTTCACAGTCGTGTAATAAACCTCTGCCGCCTGTTATTCTCCTTACAATATCAATATTATTTTCATCGCAATATTTCTTATTTACAGAGCTTTCGGATTGATTTCTTCCGAGAGAAACACACCTTGGTTTCCAGCCGTAAAAACGTATAATCGGTTCTTTTTCATTGTTTTTAATGGCATTATACAAAAGTTCTGCATCTGTTGCCATATTTATCATGCCTGTATTTACGCTGTATTCTATCAATTTAGCCATATTTATTTCAAATTAACTTGTTTTGATAATTCATTTCTTATATCTTCAACTAATATATGCTCGATAGGTGAATTATCATCTTTTCTCAAAAAAACTTCTTTTATCCCTGACTGAACAATAAATCTTTTACATAAAATGCAGATGAAATTATGACCGTAAATATACATTGTTGCATCTTTACATCTGTCTTGCCCCGCTTGAATAATTGCATTTTGTTCTGCGTGAATACTTCTGCATGTTTCATATTGAGTGCCTGATGGAATATTATTTTCTATCCTGTAACATTTCCCTATTTCGTAGCAGGAAATTACCTTTGAAGGAGTTCCATTGTATCCGGTTGCTTTTATTTTTTTATCTTCCCCTACAATAACGGCTCCTACATGCGCTCTTAAGCAATTAGACCTTGTTGAGCAGGTTTTTGCTATTTCAAGAAAATATTCACACCACTCTTTTACCATTTTATCCACCTATCTTTATATTTATATTAGCAGACTCTTTTACATCTTCATATATAGATTTATGAATTGTAAAGTATTTATACTTTATGAGAAATTTGTATAAAATAATACTGTATGAATTTACTTGAGAATTTAAATAATAACTTAAAAGAGAATAAAAAAGTATGGATTAGTATTACAGGATATAGAATCCTATTGGTTTTTGCGCTTCTTCTTGAAAGAGGAAGAAGCGTTAAAGAACTTACCGATATTTTAGAAACCAATAAAATCACAGCTAAATCATTCTCTGAAGATACGGTAAGGCTGACAATTAAAACTCTAAGAATGGCAGGCTGCGACATTTCAAGACCCTGTTCTTCAAATAATTTTAAATATGAACTTTTAAATATGCCATTTACTCTTAATTCTACGGAAGAGGTTATTGATTTAATTATTAATTTAAGAAACAGATATAGTCAGGATATTAATATTGAAGATATTTATATACTTAACAATCTCTTAGATAAAATTATGAAACTGACGGAAAATCAAGTTCTTATTGATAAAATTCATGATTCTGCGCCTATGGAAAATTTTAAAAGTTTATATAAACAATTATCTAATCCTAATTTAGTCGGGAAAAAAGTTTCAGTTCTTTATTCTTCACCTAAATTTGATAAAGAAATACTTGATATTATTCCTCAAAGAGTTGTTTATGAGAATGGTAAACTTTATTTATGGTGCTACGTTTTTAAATATCAAAAATTTAGTATTCTTAATGTTGAAAGAATTTTAAAAATTAATTCGGTCAGTATTATTAAAAATTCTCAATTTTATGATTCTTATGAGGTGATTTATAAATTAATAGGCAATGCTTTAGCTGATTTTAAACAGGAAATCAATGAAGAAATTCTTGAAAAAACCGATGATTATATTATTGTTAAAGCTAATGTTAATCAAGAGTTTTGGTTCGTTCAAAGATTATTGCTATTTGGCAGTGATTTTAAAATTATTTCACCTGATTTCTTTAAACAAAAACTTATTGATAAAATCAAGCTGATTAAGAAGGGTTATGTTAATGACTAAATCTGAGAAAAGTTATGATACAGCTTTAAGAATCTTTGAAATATTAAAAATTCTGTTGGACAAGGATTTATCTAAATCCGATCTTATGGAAGAAGTTAAAGATAATTCTTTATTTGCAAATATTTATACGGCAGAAGCTTTTATTAAATATTTTAATACTTTGGAAATTTTAGGATTTAAAATTGAAAAAAGTAAAAATATTTATAAACTTAGAAATACTTTTTACAAAATTAATCTTACTGAAGAAGAAAAAAATGTCTTAATTTCATTCATTAAATATATAAGGATACTTCACAATACTGAAATTGAAACACAATTAAGAAATTTCTTTTATAAAATTTTAAAATACATTCCTGAAGAAAACCAAAATGAAATTCTGAATGCTATAAATCAAAATGCCGAAAATCTTGATGATTATAATAACCTTATAAGTAATATTGAAAAACTTATTTCAGACGGACAGCAAATTTCACTTACATATTCAAAATCTAACAAAACAATTGAAACTATTATCGTTGAACTTAAACATATAACAGAAAAAAACGGGAATTTTCAGATTGTATGTTATGATTTATCAAAACATAGAAACAGAAAAATATATCTTAATTCTATTATTTCATTGAAACAAATGCCCTCCAGAATAAAAAATGTTGAATGCTCTAATTCTGTTGTATTTAAACTATACGGCAGGCTGGCTAAAGCTTATAAAATAAAAGAAGACGAAAAAATGATTAATTTTGAAAACGGATATTTAATTATTTCTAATTCCGGAAATGACAGAGAAGGCTTACTTAAAAGACTCTTAAAATACGGAGAAAATTGTAAAATAGAAAGACCTAAAGATGCAATTGATGAATTTATTGCTTTAACGGATGATGTTCTCAAAAATCTTGAGGAGGAATAAAATCAATGTATAATGTAGCCGTAATTCCTATTGATAACCGTCCTGTGTGTTATGATTTAATTAAGCAAACGGCTTTATCAGATAAAAATATAAATTTATCACTGCCGCCTAAGGATTTATTGGGGGGATTAACTAAAAATTCCGATATAAACGGTATAATTAAATGGATTGAATCTCTTGAAAATGTTGATTTTTTAATAGTTTCTTTAGATACTATAGCTTATGGAGGGCTTATTCCTTCAAGAAGAAGCACTGACTCTTTTGATATCGTTAAATCACGTATTGATAAATTTGTGCAAATAATAAAAGAAAAAAATATAAAAGTATTTGCATTCTCAAGTATTATGCGCATTTCAAATAATAATGTCAATGAAGAAGAAAAAGAGTACTGGAGTTTATACGGGGAAAAAATCTTTAAGTATTCTTATGAGTACCACAAGACAGGTAATAAAACTTCAAATGATATCCCTTCTTGGGTTCTAAGTGATTACCTTAATACAAGAAACCGTAATTTTAACCTGAACAAATATTATATAGAACTAAAAAAACAGGGTATTTTGGACACATTAGTATTTTCAAAAGATGATTGCGCAAAATTCGGCTTAAATGTTATGGAAGCGCAGGAGCTTAAAAAGCTGTCTTATAATATTGATAATATTTTTATTAAAACAGGCGCAGATGAAATACCTTTAGTTCTTTTCACCAGAGCCGTTAACAGTAATAAAAAAATCAAAATTGCCCCTGTTTATTTGAATCCTGACAGCATTAATAAAATTTCAAAGTATGAAGATATTTCGGTTAAAGAATCTGTTGAAGCCCAAATTGAACTTGCAGGCGCTTTTGTATCTGATGAAAATAATACTGATTTAATATTACTTATTAATAATTTTAAAAATGAGCAGGGTGAACTTGTCATGAATATGTATGAACCATTGTTTGAAGGGGATTTAATACTGCCTGATAAACCTTATTTTATTGCGGATATTTTAAATGCCAACGGAGCTGATAATAATTTTGTTAATAAGCTTTTTAAAATCGGTGATTGGAAAAATTTTTTAGGTTATGCCGCTTGGAACACAACGGGTAATACTTTAGGTTCCGCTATAAGCTGTGCTATGACATATTTTAGAGCAAAAAATCCCAATAAAAACGAATTTATAAAACTTCAAATTATAAGATTCCTTGATGACTGGGCTTATCAGGCTAATATAAGAGGTAAAATCAGAGAAAAACGTGAAAATTTATCTCCCGATATTCTAAAATCAAACATAAAGCCATTTGAAACAGAAATTCTAAAAAAATTAAAATCAGAAAATATAAACCCTTTCTACAGTTTCCCTTGGAACCGTTTTTTTGAGATTGAAATAAATTTATAATTTAAAATAATTATGATTGGTGTATAATTTTATGAGAACATCCAAAAAAAAGGAATAATTATGGAAAAGAATAATGAAACACTTCATATACTAAGGCATTCAGCCTCACATATTATGGCTCAAGCAGTACAAAATTTGTTTCCGAATGCCAAACTTGCAATAGGTCCCGCTATTGATAACGGATTTTATTATGATTTTGACTTGGAAGGCCACTCTTTTACAGACGAAGACCTTGTTAATATTGAAAACGAGATGAAAAATATCGTTAAACAAAATTTGACATTTGAAAAATATCAAATTCCCGATGTTCAAAAACAAATAGATGAATTTAAAGCACAAGGTGAAATATATAAAGCCGAATTGCTTGAAGAACACAAAAATGATAATCCTACACTGTATTTAACAAAAGATAAAGACGGAAAAGTATTATTTAATGACCTTTGCTCAGGTCCTCACCTCCCAAATACAACATATATTAAAGGTAACGCAATAAAACTGTTAAAAGTAGCAGGGGCATACTGGAGAGGCAACGAAAAGAACAAAATGCTTCAAAGAATCTATGCAACGGCATTTTGGACAAAAGAAGATTTGGATAAATACTTAAATTTCTTGGAAGAAGCTCAAAAAAGAGACCACAGAAAACTCGGAACTCAGCTTGATTTATTCTCTGTCAGAGATGAAATAGGCGGAGGGCTTGTATTGTGGCATCCGAATTTAGCTGTTGTTCGTGAAGAAATTGAAAATTATTGGAGAACGGAGCACAGAAAAAGAGGTTATGTTATTGTTCATACTCCCCAAATCGCTAAATCAAAATTATGGGAGCTATCTGGACACATCGACCACTACAGAGAAAATATGTTCTTTATTCAAAAAGAGAATGAAGAGGATGAACAGTATATAGTTAAACCTATGAACTGTCCTTTCCATATAATGATTTATCAGGCTAACAGATACTCATACCGTTCATTGCCTTTAAGAATGGCGGAACTCGGAACCGTATACAGAAAAGAAAAATCGGGTGCTTTATCAGGTTTAACACGTGTACAAGGTTTTACTCAGGATGATGCTCATATATTTTGCACCCCCGAGCAATTAGTCGATGAAATAAATAATATTATTGACTTTGTAGCTGATACAATGAAAATCTTCAATATGGAATTTGAAGTAGAGCTTTCAACAAGGCCCGAAAGCTACGTAGGCGACCTTAAAAATTGGGAGCTTGCTGAAGCAGGGCTGAAGGAAGCCATGGATAAACGTGGAATGAAATATGAAATCAATGAAGGTGACGGAGCATTTTACGGACCTAAAATTGATTTCAAGGTTAAAGACGCAATAGGAAGAACCTGGCAGTGTGCTACAATCCAGTTAGACTTTAATCTTCCCGAAAGATTTGAAATTAAATATCAGGATAAAGACGGACAGATGAAAACACCCGTTATGCTGCACAGAGTAATATTCGGTTCTATGGAACGTTTCCACGGTATTTTGATTGAACACTATGCAGGTGCCTTCCCGATGTGGCTTGCCCCTGTTCAAGTCTGCGTAGTTCCGATTTCCGAGCGCCATAATGATTACGCAAAACAGGTTTATGATAAACTGTTTGCCGCAGGTATAAGAGTTAAACTTGATGACCGCTCTGAAAGTATGGGATATAAAATAAGAGAAGCACTGCAAGGTAATAAAATTCCTTATGTACTTGTTATGGGTGATAAAGAAATAGATGATAATAAAGTTGCAGTAAGAATCAGAGGTATAGGTGAAGCAGGAACAATGAATGTTGACGACTTTGTTCAAAAAGCATTAAATAAAATTCATTCTAAATCTCAGGATTTAAACTTATAGACTTTATATAAAACACTGCTATAATGTGAATATGAAAAAGTTAATTTTATTGTTAATATTTTTTATATTCACATTATTTTTTATGCCGGCTAAAGCGGATATAATTCCTTTGAGTACAAAGAGTATTAAATATTATGGTATCGGCGTTTTAAATATGCCTAAAAGCTATGTTGTTTATAAATATCCGTATACAGATTCAAAAATTATAAGAGAAGTAAATTATGACGGGCTTAAAAAATCGGCTATAGTAAATTCGGTTGATATGCGAAAAGTTTCTTATGTAGCTTATGTTCCGGATAGTGATGTTGCTTTACTCACTGTTGATTTAAACCCGGGTAATGATTGGTATTGTGTATTTTTAGACCAAACTACAGGGGAAACGGGCTGGGTCTACAATGATAATAAATCTGATTTCTATACATACAGACGTATGTTTTATAAATGGGGTAAAAAATACGGAATCAGATTATTTAATGATTTACCTAAAGAAGAAAAAGTATTATATGCTAAAGAAGATAAATCTTCACAAGTTTTAGAACAATTATCATATCCTAAATTTATATCCTTTACGGTTATAAGAGGTAATTGGCTTTTGGCAAGCGCTAATGATATGACAAAACAGGCAAAAGTCGGCTGGTTTAATTGGAGAAATGACGACGGTACATTAAATATGTTTCCCAACTTTAAAGAACAGCCTTAAACCGTCTATACATTATCTTTATTATGGTCAGGTAAAGACGCAGAATATTCTGCTAAAATTCTTGCAATATCTGAACCTTTTATAACAACTTCCAATATTAACTGGACATTTATTAAAATTTTGTCAGTATATTCAAGTTCTTCTGTATCAAAAATTTCAAACTCAACAAAATCAAAACCAACGTAATTTATTCTGCCGTAACTTTCACTTGTTCCCCATTTCATAAAAACAAGTTGTCTTTCAAATATTTTAAGTTTGTCTGCCAATCTCATGTATCTCTCCGTCTTTCTCTATAACATGATAATGATTTTATCATTTTAAGTCAATTAATGTTTATGTAAACTTTTGATAAAAGAATATTAAGATTTATCAATAAAAAAAATTCATAGGAATTAAAAGAATAAAAGGAATTAATATGATAATAAATTCAATATCACCAATAAACTATTCATTTAAAGCAAATAAAAAACTAAATGAAGCATTGACTAACAGTGTAATACAATCTGATACATTTGAAAGAACCGAATATAAAGTTCAAGCGGAAAATCCCGCTATTAATTGGCTGGAAAATTCAAATTTTATTAAACAAGAATTATGCAAAATACTTTCTGACAGCAATAACAAAATAGGACAAGGTTTTCATCATTGTGTTTATTCTATTCCCGGTAATGAAGATTACGTATTAAGGACTTCTAACCATTTTGATTTAAATAAAATAGATATAAATAAATATAAAATAAAAGATACACTAGATAAAAATTTAAAGGTTAACATAGGGCAGGAAGCTGCTCAAATTATATTTTTAGATAATAATGGAAATGAATCTCTAGTTTCCTTATTAAGAAAACAACACGGGAAACCCGTAGGAGTGCCTCCTTTTGAAGCCATATCCTATGAATCAGGGCAATTAAAAGAAGGTGAGGCGGAATATGATTCAAAAATAAATAAAGATAAGTATGCCGCTTCAATAAAAGCACTTGCTAATATGCCCGTAAGTGCTTATGAAAAACTTCTTGATGATCTTAAACATACTAATGAGTTGGGTTATTATTTTGACTACTTAAATTCCAATAATCTTATGTATGATGAAAATAGTAAAACTATTGGTTTAATTGATATGGATAAAAATAGCGGATATTTAAATTATGGTAATGTACTTTATGCCCTTTCCAATATCAATTATAATACTACTTATTCCGGTAATTTTGGTTATAAAGTTACTGACGATGAAAAATATCAGGCTATAGAAAATACCATTACCATTATTGATAGATATATGCAGGCTATGAAAAATAAAGGTCTAAAAATTGACAAAGATAGCTGTACTTATGAATTTATGAAATTATTTTTAAGTGTGCCGTTTTGTTTTTATTGTAATAGTACGGATGACAATAAAAAATGGCAAAAACTTCAAGAAATGGGAATCGTTGAATAATATGAAAATTTCTCCTATAGCTCCCGCAGTTAAAATGAGAAATTTTTCAATTGCAAAGAAAAATATCTCTTTCCAAGGTGATATTTTTGAAAAGAAGGTTTGTTCTTCGTCAAAAGCTGTAAATTGGTTAAATACTTCAAAGTTTATTCAATTAGAATTAAAAAACACATTGTCTTGTTCAAAAAATGAAATAGGCAGAGGGCTCTTTCATAAAGTATACTCTATCCCGCATTGCAATGATTATGTTTTAAGAGTTCCTGTTGATTTTAATATAAATGAAGTCAATATAGAAAATTATAGTATTGAAGATGTTGAAGACAAGAACTTAAAAATAAATATAGGACAAGAAGTAGCTAAAATTAATTTTAATACGACTAATGATTGTTCTTCTATTTCTATACTAAAAAAACAAAAAGGTGAATCTATAGGAATTGCCCCTATAGAAGTATATGAACAATTTTTCGATGATGATTTTAAATTATATTCATTTTATTCTTCCAAAGAAATGAAAAAAAAATATGAGAATTTTCTTTCAATGCTGGCTTCTTTTCCGGTCAGTACTTATGAAAAATTAATAGATGATATTAAAGAAGCAGCAAAATGCGGTTATTTTTTTGATTATATAAATTCCAATAATATAATGGTTGATAAAGAAACTAAAACTCTTAAATTAACTGATATGGTTAAATTTCCAAGTTCTATTAATTGGGGTGGTTTACTTTTTGCACTAACAAACATACGATATATTCCAACATATATTAATTCAGAATATAAAATTAGCGAAGAACAGAAACAATCCGTAATAAAAGACATAGACTCCATCTCAAAAAAATATATTGAAGCATTAAAAAATAAAGGTATTTCTGAAGAAGGACAACAACAATGTTTATTAACTTTTTTTTCTATGTATATGAGTTGCTTTATGCCTCAAAATAAATTGTAATTTTTGTAAAAATTACTGATATAATCTTTACAAATTGAATAAAAATATTTTGTTTTGTATTTGATTTTGGTATAGTCAAAAAAGATTTAAGCTAAGGAAATAATTGTGACAGCTCTAATCAGCCTAAATAATGCTAAAGTAAAAACTTTTGAAGAGCAATATGTTTCTTCTCCCTTTGTAGATTTAAATAAAATAGAAAGTCAGCTCTTTAAAATATTTGAAGAAGAAATAAACAATCCCTTTGGAGTTGTCGTTGATTATAAAAATGAAGTTATATATAAACTTGCTAAATTTATAAGCGGAAACATAAAACGCTCTGCCTCAATAGGAATAGCAGGTGAAACCGCAAGCGGTAAATCTACAATTACTCTTGATATTATTGATGAGATAGAACAGTTTTCAAAAGTACATAATCTTAAAAAAGTAATAACCAGAGTTAATACTGATGATTACTATTATGACAGATCGGAAGAAGTCAAAAAAGCAGGCGGAATAGGTGAATTTGCAAAAAATTACGACTTCGACGTGCCTGAAGCCTTAGAGCTTGATTTAATGTATAAGCACATTAATAAACTGCTTTCAGGCGAAACCGTTATGCTTCCCAAGTACGATATGTCAGGGACTACAATAAGATGGGATAATTATACAAAGGCAGAACCGTCTAAAATTATTATTTCAGAAGGTCTTTTTACCCTCACGGATAAAATCAGAAATGCTTTTGACTTTAAAGTTTATGTTGATATAGATTCCGATATTCAAAAAAAGAGATTTTTCATAAGGGCAAATGAAAGGGGACTGGGCTCGGGCGCCGAAAATATATATCAAAATGCTTCAAACAAAGCGCAAATCCATATAAGACCATGCAAAAATATAGCGGATATTGTTCTTTCAGGTGAAGCTGAAAGAGAAGGTTATAAAATTTTTGTCGGTAAAATTCTTTCAATTATTAATCAAATACATTTTTAAACAGGTAGTTTATGAGTATATGTCTATTTCAAGGGTCATTTAATCCCATTCACAATGCACATCTTAAGGCGGCTGAATATGTGCATGACAAATTAAATATGGATGAAATTATGTTTATACCTGCCTTTAAGCCTCCTCATAAAGATTCTGCTGAGTTTGATTCCGATAATGCAATACATAGGCTTAATATGGTGGAACTCGCAGTTAAAGATATACCCTACTTTAATTTTTCAGCTATTGAATATACCAGAAATAAGCCCTCATATACCTTTGATACAATTACTCAAATTAATCAAATAACGGGAAATACCGAAAAAATTAATTTTATTATAGGTACGGATGCCTTTATCCACATTGAATCATGGTATAGGTCGCAAGAACTCAAAGACCTTGTTAATTTTATCCTTTTTAAACGCCATAATAATTTTGATGAAACCCAATTTATAAACTTAAAAGAAAAAGGTTATAATTATATTTTAACGGATATGCCATTTTGGGATATATCTGCTACACTTATAAGGGAAAAGGCAAAAAACCATGAAAGTTTAATTGACCTTGTACCGTTAAAAGTTGCTGAATATATCGAGAAAAATAATGTATATAAAATATAGTATTGAAGAAATAAAAGAAAAATTAAAAGAAATACTGTCTGAAGAACGCTATCTTCATTCAATAGGTACAATGGAAAAAGCAGTTGAGCTTGCGCAAAAATTTAACTGCGATGTTAAAAAGGCTCAACTGGCAGGGCTGTTGCATGACTGCGCAAAATGTTTCCCTAAAGATGAACTTTTAAAATACAAAGATAATTTTGAAGATTGCGAAAAATTAAGTGAAAAAACTTGGCATGCACCTGTCGGCGCTATAATTGCAAAAAAAGACTGGGGCGTTGATGATGAAGAAATACTTTCTTCCATCAGGTGGCATACAGTAGGCAAAATAGGCATGAGCGAGTTTGAAAAGATTATTTTTATTGCCGATAAAATAGAGACAAGAACCAGAGAACTAAAGTTTCGTGAAAAAATCGAAAAAGCTTTAAACAAAAATAATAATCTTGATGAAGCTCTTTTAAAAAGCTTTAAAATTACAATCAAAAGCCTTTTAAAAAGGAAATTACCCATTTGTTATCAAACTGTTGATGTTTATAACAATCTGCTTAATTTAGTACAAAACAGTTAATATATGCTATATAATACTCTATGTTATAAAAAGGAATTTATGAATGGCGGATTCAAAACAAAGAACATCTATTAGAGAATTTGTTGATTTCTGGAAAGATAAGGGATACGAAAAGGGAGAAAGTCAGCCATTTTGGATTTCATTATTAAGAAATGTTTTAGGCGTTGAACATCCTGAACAATTTATTACATTTGAAGAACAAGTAAAATTAGACCATACAAGTTTTATAGACGGTTATATTGAAGAAACAAAAGTTTTGATTGAACAAAAAAGTTCTAAGATAGATTTAAACAAAGCTATTAAACAATCAGACGGAAGTTTATTAACTCCATTTCAGCAAGCAAAAAGATATAGAGCCGAATTACCATTTTCTAAACAACCAAGGTGGGTTGTAATATCTAATTTTAAGAAGTTTTGCATATATGATATGGAACAGCCAAACGGCGAACCTCAAGAGATTTTACTTAAAGATTTAGAAAAAGAATATTATCGTTTGTCTTTTTTAACAGACACAGGAAATGAACATTTAAGAAAAGAAATGGAAGTTTCAATAAAAGCCGGAGATATAGTCGGGCTTTTATATGATGCTTTATTGAATCAGTATATTGATAAAACAAACGAAGAAACTCTAAAAAGTTTGAATATATTATGTGTTAGGTTAGTATTTTGTTTGTATGCGGAAGATGCGGGAATTTTCGGCAAACATGATATGTTTCTTGATTATATGAAACAGTTTGATACAAACCACATGAGAAAAGCCTTAATTGATTTATTCCAAATATTAAATACAAAAATTGAAGATAGAGACCCGTATTTAGAGCCTGAATTAAAAGCATTCCCTTATGTAAATGGCGGACTTTTTGCAAATAAAAATATTGAGATACCATGTTTTACCGATGAAATTAGAGAATTACTTTTAAATAAAGCAAGTGCTGATTTTGATTGGTCTGAAATAAGCCCGACAATATTCGGTGCGGTTTTTGAAAGTACATTAAATCCTGTTACGAGAAGAAAAGGCGGAATGCACTATACCTCAATAGAAAATATCCATAAAGTAATTGACCCGTTATATATGGATGATTTAAATAAAGAATTTGAAGAAATAAAGAAACTGCCTGATAATAAGGCAAGAGATAAAAAATTATCAGAATTCCAAAACAAAATTGCAAGTTTGAATTTTTTAGACCCTGCGTGTGGTAGCGGAAACTTTTTAACGGGAACTTATATTTCTTTAAGGAAATTGGAAAATGAAATTTTATTTGAACTTTTAAAAGGTCAAAAGACCTTAGGCTCAATTGTTAATCCGATAAAAGTTTCCATACAGCAATTTTACGGAATTGAAATAAATGATTTCGCCGTAACGGTAGCAAAAACTGCATTATGGATAGCTGAATCACAAATGATGAAAAAAACAGAAGATATAGTTCATATGGATTTAGACTTCTTGCCACTCAAAACATACGCAAATATTGTTGAAGGAAATGCTCTAAGAATTGATTGGCAAGATGTTATATCAAAAGATAAACTTAATTATATAATGGGTAACCCGCCGTTTGTAGGATATTCATTGCAATCAAAAGAACAAAAAAATGACATACTTTCAATTTATGTTGATGAAAAAGGAAAACCATATAAAACGTCAGGTAAAATTGATTATGTTGCAGGATGGTATTATAAAGCTTCTGATTTTATGTCGGGGGGGGGGGGGAAGAACATATCAACAGCTTTAGTTTCAACAAATTCTATAACACAAGGCGAACAAGTAGCAGGTGTTTGGAAACCATTATTTGAAAGATTCAATATTCATATTGATTTTGCACATAGAACATTCCGCTGGGATAGTGAATCAAATTCAAAAGCACATGTTCATTGTGTAATTGTAGGTTTTAGTTGTGCACAAAATAACAATAAAAGAAAATTATTCTCCGGTGAAAGAGTGCAACTTGTTGATAATATAAATGCATATTTATTAAATGCTAATAATATCTTTATAGACAATATTAAAAAACCAATATGTAATGTGCCAATAATGGAAAAAGGAAGCATACCTGTTGACGGAGGAAATTTAATAATTGAAGCAGATGATTATAATACTTTTATAATAAAAGAACCACAAGCAAAGAAATTTATAAAAAAATTTATTGGCTCAGAAGAATTTATAAATAAAAAAGATAGATATTGTCTATGGTTAATAGAATCTACGCCTACAGAACTAAAAAATTGTCCATTGGTACTAGACCGAATAAAAAAAGTAAAAGAAATAAGACTGGCAAGTTCAAAAAAGGCTACTAGAAAATTTGCAGAGTATCCTACAAGATTTATGGAAATAAGACAGCCAAAAACTGAATATATACTAATTCCTAGTCATTCTTCTGAAAATCGGAAATATATACCAATAGGATTTATGTCACATGAATGTATTAGCAGTAATGCAAATTTTATAATTCCAAATTCTAACATATATCATTTTGGTATCTTAACTTCTAATGTCCACATGGCTTGGATGAGAGCGGTTTGCGGTAGATTAAAAAGTGATTACAGATATTCAAATACTATTGTTTACAATAATTTCCCTTGGTGTAATCCAACGGATGAACAAAAGACAAAAATAGAGCGCACTGCAAAAGCTATTTTAGACGCCAGAGCGCTATATCCCGATTGCTCTTTAGCTGATTTATATGACGAACTCACAATGCCGCCAGAGTTAAGAAAAGCACACCAAGAAAACGACAAAGCCGTAATGGAAACTTATGGCTTTAAAAAGAAAGATGAAAACGGTAAATACCATTGGCTGACAGAATCCGAAACCGTCGCCGAATTAATGAAAATGTATCAGGAGATTATAAATGGTAAATAAAGCATTTTTTCTTGGTGCAGGTTTTTCAATTGCACTTGCCCAACAGTGCATAACCAATAATAAAAAATACCCTACACTAAAAAATTTGTCCAATGAAATATTAAATAACTTCTCAAAAAATTCTATATATGCCCATTTGAATGAAATTTCAGAAAAATATAAAAATAATATTGAACATTTATTAACATATTTGTATTCTGACTTACCTTGGCAAAATCCACAAATGTTACATTTAGATAAAGCATTGTATTTTGAACTTACAAATAAAATTGCAGATTATTTTAATAATATAGATATTAACTCCGAGTACGATTTTCAAAATAGTGATGTTTTGGCAAAATATATTATAGATAACAAAATTACATCTATTACACTAAATTACGATACTTTGTTAGAAAAATTGTTGTTTTATTATTTATTTAAAGAAGATTCTCACGGCAAATTCTTTAATTATTTTTATAAACAAGCCATTATTGATATAATCGAAAGAACACCACAAGGGTATACTTGCCTTGGAGATTATTTTACAATCAAAGTATTTCAAAGAAAAGACAATTTCCCAGTTATTCATAAACTACATGGTTCAATAAATTGGCTTTGGTCAGGAACAAATCCTGCTGATCCTATATATATGACACATGGGAATGTAGACAAATATTTGCGAAAAGACTTAACCTCATACATTATTCCTCCTGTACTTGATAAAACAAATTTTTATAATCACAATATACTAAAAAGTATATGGGCAGATGCATATGATGTACTTAAGAATGCGGATGAAATATATATTATTGGTTTTTCATTTCCAGTAACTGATTTATCCATAAGATTTCTATTTGATTCAGCATTAAGTAATAAAGAAAAACAAGTAAATATATATGTAATTAATACTGATGAGAGAATTAAAAATAGATATAAAGAAATATTTGGAAATAATGTCGATTTTACATACTGTTGTGAAAATGCATTAAATGAATTTATAAACAAACATATTAGAGAAGAAATTAAATAAATAAAATGAAATTATATATTAACTTAGATATTTTTAGATGATGTAATTCGTTTTTTGACTTTTTTATATGAATCATCATGATTATCAATTGACATTATAGTTACGAACATTTTTTCTTCATCAATTTTAAAAAGGATTCTATATCCTTTATTCCAATCCATTCCCCTAATTCCTTGCAAATCCCCGGTTTTTGCTCTTGAACTACCATAAGGATTAGTTTCTAATTTTTTTATTGACCTATAAAGTGCCTCTAAATTAATACCCGATTTTTTCAATTTTGGTATATCTTCATCAAGCACGCTTTTTATTAATTTTACTTGATACACCAAAAATACTTCCCTCTATCTCTTCTAATGAAATCAAAGAACCATTCGCTTCTTGTTCTTCAGCTTCTTTTATTCTTTCATTATATTTTTTTATTGCAGCGTCAATAGTTTGAGTTATTGCACCTAAAGGTACAACAAAAGGCATTACAAGCTGACCACCTTTATTTGCAGCTAGCCATTTCGCACTATAATCATTTATATTAATTTTAGATTCGGGGGCACATAATACATCTTGACCATTAGAAATTAATAATAGCTCTGATAAAGGTGAAGAATAATCAAAAGTATTTTGAAGATATGATATTGCAAGTTTTATATTAGATAGGCTAATTTTATTCGCTCTTAAATATACAACTGTTTTTATTTCAATAATATCTTTAAATGAATATAGTCTGATTGTTCCCCTCCCAGACGACTTAATAATGCTTGGAGATACAAGTCCTTTTCTATCCCATAAATTTAACTGAGATACACTTGCTCCTGTCAAAGAAGAAACAAAATTAGTATTAAATGCTATTTTTAAATTATTATCCATATATATATTTTAACATACTTAATAATTTTTTAAAGTGTCTAGATAATTTATTAAAAATATCAATTTTAGACAAATATAATCAATTTATTATTAAAAAACACTATGTATAATATAATATTAATCAGTTCATTACAAAATAACTAAAATTTAAGTAAAATGCGAAACTTACCCAAAACAGATACGGTAATAGCAACAATGCCGCTATTTTTGAATGTTTAAAAAATGTTATTATCGTAAGGAGAATAAATATCCACATCAAAACAATTATAAACAAAGCACCTGATATACTGTGCAATTTAAAAAATACAGGCGACCATGCAAGATTTAATACCATTTGTATTATGAAAAACGTTAATGGAAGAAGTTTTTCTCTTGTCATTCCGCTTCTTATAAACAGTATAAAAGAAATAGCAATAAGAATGTATAAAATTGTCCACACGGGAGCAAAAAGCCAATCGGGCGGATTTAAAAAAGGTTTATTTAAGCTGTGAAACCAAATTGAATTTTCCATATCACAATGATAAATCCTCTGTGAAAAATTCATATTCTATAATCGGGTATTTATTCGGGTAAAGTTAGATTCCTTTTTAATTCTTTTAATATTATGTCTCTTGCTTTTATGGCTTCTTCCTTAGTTGCGGGAGCTATTGATTTTAAAGGATAATCTATATTTAGTTTTTTATATTTTTCTTTTGCCATATCGTGGTATGGCAATATATCAAGTGCTTTTACACTTTTTAGTGTTGAAATAAACCTGCCTAATTCCTTTAAATATTCTTCTTTATCCGTAATTGAAGGAACTATAACGTGCCTTATCCACATGGGGATATTGTTTTGAGAGAGGAATTTTGCAAATTCAAGAACGGATTTATTTGTATGTTTCGTTAATTTTATATGTTCTTCATTATTAATATGCTTGATATCCAAAAGTACAAGGTCGGTATATTTAATGAGTCCATTGTATTTATCGGAACAATCAAACAAAATACCCGATGTATCAAGGGCTGTATGTATGTTTTTTTCTTTTGCAGCTTTAAACAGTTCAATAACAAAATCAATCTGAACTAATGGTTCCCCGCCCGTAACCGTTATACCGCCATTTTTTAAAAATTCTTTTATTCCGTCATACTGTTTTAAAATTTCAGAAACGCTCATTTCTTTATTATCGGAATACTCCCAAGTATCTGGGTTATGGCAGTATAAACAGCGCATAGGACATCCCTGCATAAATACAACAAACCTTATACCCGGTCCATCCACCGTGCCAAATGTTTCAATTGAATGTATACGCCCATTTATGTTTTGCATATATTATTTTCCAATAACATTGTAGTCAAATGTAAAATGAATATCGACATTGTCACCTTTAAACTCCACGGGCAGCGGCTCAAACGGTGATGTGTATATTACGGCTTCAGCAGCTGCTTTGTCACATTCTTCACAGCCTGATGACTTTTTTAAATCCAATTTTAGAAGTTCACCTGTTTTGGATACTTTAAATAATACTACAGTATGCCTACTCTCGTTTGTTTTCGGCGGATTCCAATTTCTTTTTATATCATTCTGCAATTTTTGCATATAAGGAGTAAAATCAACATCTTCCGTTTTATTTATATTTTCTCTTTTTTCTTCTTTTATATATTGAGATATAAAATTATTTATTTTATCATTATAATTTTTTACATAATCTTTGTTTATAAGAAAGAAAATATTTAAAATAAGCAAAAGAAAAAATAATATACAATACTTATATATTGTATGTTTTTTGGGGTTTTTAATAATACTGTTATTAATTAAAGAATAACCACAATTTTCGCAAAATTCTCTGTCTAGTTCGGTATATTCTTTGCCACAATTTGGACAAAACATTATGCTTCTTTAACCGTTAATTTTAGAATGGAATGTTCTTGAGATAACGTCATCCTGCTGTTCTTTTGTTAATTTATTAAAATTAACAGCGTAACCTGAAACTCTGACAGTCAGTTGAGGATATTTCTCAGGGTGTTTTTGTGCGTCAATTAATGTTTCACGGTTAAAAACATTTACGTTTAAATGGTGTCCGCCTTTTTCAACATAACCGTCTATCAGATTAATTAAGTTTTCTTCCTGCATAGTTGTCATAATCAAATCTCCTAATAATTATTATTCTCACAGCATCCGCAATCTAAATTAACCATCAAATCGCCCATAAATACTTCATCCTTACCTAAAGCGTCAGGAATTATAGAGAAAGTATTTGAAATACCGTCTTGTGCGTCGTGGAATGGAAGTTTTGCAACGGATGACAGTGAAGCTAAAGCTCCATGGGTATCGCGTCCGTGCATTGGATTAGCTCCTGGGGCAAGCGGTACTCCTTCTTTCCTTCCGTCAGGTGTGTTGCCTGTCTTTTTCCCGTATACAACATTTGATGTTATCGTTAATATTGACATTGTAGGTATTGAATTTCTATAAGTATAGTGTTTTCTTATTTTTTCCATAAATGTTTTAACAATATTTACGGCTATTTCATCAACTCTGTCATCGTTGTTTCCATATTTAGGAAACTCTCCTTCTGTTTCATAGTCAATAACTATACCGTTTTCATCACGTATTGTTTTAACTTTTGCATATTTAATAGCTGAAAGTGAGTCTGCCACAACGGATAAACCTGCAATACCCGTTGCAAAATATCTTTTAACATCTCTATCCATTAAAGCCATTTGTGCTTTTTCATAACAGTATTTGTCGTGCATATAATGAATTACATTTAAAGTATTTACATACAGCCCGGCAAGCCACTCCATCATCGCATCATACTTTTCCATTACTTCATTATAGTCAAGATACTCTGATGTAACAGGCTGATATTTAGGCCCTACCTGAACTTTCAATCTTTCGTCAACACCGCCGTTAATCGCATATAACAAGCATTTTGCAAGGTTTGCTCTTGCACCGAAAAATTGCATTTCTTTCCCTACAACCATAGATGAAACGCAGCAGGCAATTGCGTAATCATCACCATGAACAGCTCTCATTAAATCATCATTTTCATATTGAATGGATGAGGTAGTTATGGAAATTTTTGCACAGTATTCTTTAAAGTTATGCGGTAAGTTCTTTGCCCATAATACCGTTAAGTTTGGCTCCGGGGATGTACCTAAATTTTCAAGCGTATGAAGGTATCTGAAAGAATTTTTTGTAACCAATGGTCTACCGTCAACGCCCATACCAGCAATGGATTCTGTTACCCAAGTTGGATCGCCTGAAAAGAGTTCGTTATATTCAGGCGTTCTTGCAAATTTTACAAGTCTCAATTTCATTATAAACTGGTCAATTAATTCTTGCGCCTGTTCTTCTGTAATAATACCGTTTTTCAAATCTCTTTCAATAAATATATCTAAGAAAGTAGATGTTCTTCCGATACTCATAGCAGCACCGTTTTGCTCTTTTACGGCTGACAGATATCCGAAATATAACCATTGAACAGCCTCTTTTGCGTTTTGAGCGGGTTTTGATATATCAAAACCGTAAATTTTACCTAACTCTTTCATTTCTTCAAGAGCTTTTATCTGGTCAGTAATTTCTTCTCTTAATTGGATTCTATCAGGAGTCATTTCCCCTTCAAGTGATTTAAATTGATTTTGTTTATCTTCAATTAGCCTGTCGATACCATATAGGGCTACTCTTCTGTAGTCACCTATAATTCTGCCTCTGCCGTATGCGTCAGGAAGCCCTGTTATTATGGCAGAATGTCTTGCCGCTTTCATCTCGGGTGTATAAACATCAAATACGCCTTGATTATGAGTTTTTCTGTATTTGTTAAAGATTTCCGAAATTTCTCTATCCACCATATAACCATAAGATTTACAGGCTGTTTCTGCCATTCTTATTCCGCCAAATGGCTGCAGTGACCTTTTTAACGGCTTATCCGTTTGAAGACCTACTATAACTTCTAAATTTTTATTTATATAACCTGCGCTGTGAGAGGTTATTGTTGATACAATATGTGTATCCATATCAAGGACGCCGTTATTTTCTCTCTCCTGCTTAAATAAATCACAGCACTCCTGCCACAAATCCATAGTAGCCTGAGTCGGATTAGTTAAAAAGCTTGCGTCTCCTTCATAAGGCGTATAGTTATTCTGTATAAAATCCCTAACATTAATTTCACTTTGCCATTTACCTGATTTAAAATCTTCATAAAAAGAAGATTTTTCAATCTCCGTATTTAACATTTTTATCTCCATATCCCAAAATTTTGTTTAAAAATTATATCATAAATACATTGTCATGATTATATTTTTAATTCAAATGTAAATTTTTATTTTATTTTTTTAACATATAATAATAAACCGCTTTAATAAAGCCGGGTCTGAATATAAATAAAGGTCTATGTCTGAAATAATTAATATAACTTTTTAAATTTGATTCTTTTTGCCATTTTTTATCAGGTGTTTCCCAATCGGTTAGAGTTGAATATTTAAAATAATATTCTTTAAACGGCGTATATGCTCCATATTTCCAAGGTTTTTGCGGTCCGGTGTAGTGCAGTATGTTAAATTTTAAAGAATAATTTGAGCGTGAAGTATAATTTGAAACTTGGACATTCCATTTGCTGTCCAATTTTAATATTTTACCGTCAAATGCTTTATTTAATATATCCTGATCACCCAATATAAATACATTTTGATTATTTTTAGCACACTTAATAAATATTTCTTCAGCATTCTCCTGACGCCATTTTTTCAAATTTATTAATAGTACTCCTGAATTTATATAAAACTTTTGTTTCAGTTGATTTCTCTTGTGATATCTTTTGCTCCCGATATCGGCTATTGCACCCATAAAATATTGTTCAACATTAGTATTGTATAATTCTTCCAGACTTGAATTGACGATTAAATCAGGGTCTAAGTATATTATTTTGTCTTCATTTATATAACTCGCAAGTTTAAGTCTGTAAAATGACGTAAGAGGCAGATAGCCCGTTGTTTTTATTTTCTTAAATTCGCTAAATTCATCTTCTTTAGGTTTAATATATTCAATGTTAAAATCTTTTATCCGCTTTAAATTATTTATTTTTTCTTTATTTTCTTCTGTAATATCAGAGCTGATAATATAAAAAGTCAGTTTATCATTACTATCTGCATTACACAAAACAGAAGCCATTGCACTTCCAATATATTGCGCATAATTATTATCAACTGTAAAACATATTTTTATTTCGCTCATATTAATATTATAGGATAATTATTTTCGCGAGCAAATTGTAAAAAATCCTCAGGAAGTTCATCAAAACTTTTTACTTTTGCTATTAATCCTTTTATTTTTGGAGTATATCCTACTATTTCATTATGATTATTTTCTTTTGAATCTATTAAATTGTCTTGATATTTTTTTATTGCATTAATCAAAGTTTGTCCGGTAAAAGAATATTTACCTATTTTATAATTTGTTTGAGGATTGATTTGGCTTAAAGATGTTTTTGAAGCAAGAACATTTTTATAAAATTCGCCATAATCTTCATCACTAACTTCATTTAAATCTATTCCTAAATTTTTTAATAGACTATTCCTAAAGTTCATTCGTAAATTTAATTTTAAATCATTGTATAATAATTGAATAAGATCACTAAATCCTTTTTGTTTACCACTTTTTTGATTTGCTCTGTTTTCATTAATTATATTTGTATTAATTTGAGAAAGTAATAAACCAAATTTTCTATTAGAATAAGTTCTTTGATATTTTGGAGAAATAATAGATTCTGATAATATTCCACCATTGAATGGTGAAGTAAGTATTCGTGCAGTATTTAAATCTTCATACAAGTTATCGTCTTCAACCATATGAACAAGAAATCTTACATCATCTTTTTTCATGTAATTAAATCCGTAATCTGATAAATCCTCATTATCTTTAATTTTATTAAAATCTATTACATTATATTCAACACCATTTTTAGTAATCGTATGCTGTTTTAATTTACTTGGTGAAATTATATAATCAGTAAAAACAGCATTACCTGTAGAATACAAAAAATCAAGTTTTTTCTGTATAAGTTCTAAATTATTCTCATTAAGTTGTTCTTTATTCTCATTATAGAATTTATCACTAACTGACATTAAATCTGCATTAGCCACTATTTTAGCTATTTCAAAATCATTAGGACGTCTAAAACTAAATGCAAGCTTTTTAGCTTCATGTTCTTTATTTGGACTCTCAGAATATTCTTCCAGCCAGTGATGATTTTTTATTATTTCACATAATCTATCGTTTAATTCTATACTATTACTGAATTTTTTTAATATACTTCCTGCATAAATAGCTGATTGATATTGATGACCTTTATCTTTTGTATTTTCAATTTTAGTTATATCATGGAATAAACAAGCAAATTTTATTACAGTTCTATCAGTTTCATTTAATTTTATCCTATAATTAGGATTGTTTATTGAATTTGCTAATACTAATAAAGAGTGAATATCCAATGTATAATCATGAGTCCCATGTTGAACTTTCCCTATTATATTAATAAATTCAGGACAAGCTTTAATAATATAATTAAGTTCTTTATCTAATGGTTTGTTTCCTGTATTAACTTCATTTTGATATATAAACTTATTTATTATTCCATATAGTTGTTTTTCAAACGGATTATTTAAATCTAATTTATTTAAATTCAATAATCCATTATATCCTGTTATATTATTACTATCAGTTATTATAGGTGTTATACCTGTTTTTTTTGTAAGTATATTAAGTTTTTCTTGATTATCACACAGTTCACTTAAATCTTCTAAAAATTCTTTTCTTGAATATGTTAATGGAATTCCTGTTTTAAATGTTTTAAAAACAGGAATAGAATCTGCCATTATTTTTTCAAATTCGGTAGGGGTATTATTGGAATTTGATATCAAAATATTAGATATAAAATTTTTTCTATCTGTTTCATTTATCGGATTAGATATATTGGTTTGATTTATACTTTTTTCTATATCAGAAATAACTTTTAATATATATTTATATTCTTCAATTTCATTTTCATTTGCATTAGTAGATTTTGTAATTTTTTGCAGTGAATTCAGAAGAGAAACTCTCATCTTGAAATTAATTTCTTCAGGTTTTAAATTTTCAGTAACTATTTCAAGTAAATTATCTTTAACAACAGGCTCCAACGATTTGAATGAAATCAACCCAATAAAGTTTAAAATTTTATTATAGTTTGCATAATCAAAACTTCCATTTCTACTACAATAATCATATATTCTAGAAAAACCATCTAAACAGTGAACTTTCTTGACATATTTTAATATATATCCCTTTATTTCTAGAGGAATAGTTTTATTGTTTTGTTTATAGGTATTGTAAATTTTACCTAATCGAATTAGACCTATATCATCATCTTTATCCATATTTTTTAATACTTCAAACACAAAATTTTTACTATCGGGTGATTCTCTAAACATATCAATTACATTTTTATCTAAGCTTTGATTAGGATTAATTTTGTGAATTTGGTGAATATAGTCTATATTTTTTTGGATAGGCATACCATCTTCAGTAAAACAATATTCTAAATATTCTTTTAAATTCTTTTCTAAATCACGTTTATTCCAAATACTTCTACAAATATCATATATATTTTTTTGTTTTGAATTAGGGAAATTAAATAATTTTTCAAGGACAGGCAAAGCGTCATCCGGCGAGTCCATTAATTTTGTTATATTTTTTCCTAACATATATTTATCATTATCTATTATTCCATTTTCGTCCTTCATCAATTTGAATACTTCACAGATATTTTTATAATTTTTAGTTTCAGCCATTAATATATATTTTTTCAAATATATTAAATTTTTTAATTCAAATTTTTGATTATTGTCCTTTAAACATTTAATCAATGGAATTATATCTCTATTTCTTTTAGGAATATTATTAATTAATATAGCATACGAACTTGCTTTCATACTGAAATCTTGAATTTTATTTATAAATTTAGTTTTAACAGAAAATTTATCAGGAAAAATAAAATTCAAAAAATCAAGAGCTACAGGACTAATTTCACCCGTTTCACAGTCTACACATTCAAATGCCAAATCTTTTCTATAATCATCTGATATACCGTAGTCTTTTAATTTTTCATAAAAAGATTTTAAATCTGTATCATATTTTTTTGTTACCGGATTTGTGAATTTTTTTGCCTCATCAATTGTATCATCCAAAGACATATTTTTTGTTGTTTCAAGTAATGCCTCAACATTTTCGCTATTTAACATAGAGAAAAAATTTAACAAATATTCAATATTACAAAATACAGAATCATTTTTTTCTATTTTTTGCTTTAAAGATTCAAGAACCTTCATAAATAATTGACTATCATTTTGAGTTTCTTTTTTAGAATCAAATTTAAATTGTAATACATTTAATATATCTTTATTTGTAATATCTGCATTTGTAATATTTTTATCGGAAGATAATAAATTTATAATGTCAGCTTTACTCTTATCCTTATATAACTCATCAATTATATGTTTTATTGTTTCAGTGTCAATCTGTTCACAATCATTATTTATAATTAATGACATTGTTTCAGTAGTTAGAAAATTAGGCATTGAAAGATAATTTAGTTTTTTTATTTGGTCGGGTGAATTTCCCAATCTTAAAACGAAATCGGATATATTTTCTTTTTTTATATTTTCTTCTGAATTATCATTCTTTTTGTCATATTCTAAATAACAAACCATATTTACATAAAGTTCCACCGCTTCTTTACCTAATGGAAGTATATTTTGAAGAGTTTGTCTGAAATATTCTTCATCAGGTGTTTTATTAACGGAATAAGCAAAGAATTTTATTTTAGTTATACATTCATCTATAAATTCACTATCATTTAGATTAGATTTTTCAGAAGAGCCAAATGATATATCTTGATTATTTATACCGGAGGTTTTTTGCCAGTATAAAGGATCAACAGGAGAATTGTTGTGTTCATAAGCTATATTATTATCATCACTTTTAATTATATTTTCCTGTTTTTTAGGTAAAGATTGGTTTATATTAATTTTTATTTTTTTTATTTCATTAAAATCCATAAATAAAAAATTCCTTACATTCCTATATTATATTTATCGGATAAAATAAAATAAACTTTAGTTAAAATCCATTAATATTAAAAAATAAAAAAAAATATAATTTTAATGTATAATTATATAAAAATTAAAAGTAAATAAAAAAGATTGGACTATTTTTGAAGCAAATAATATCAGCAAAAGAAGCAGCCTCTCTTATAAAAAACGGATCAACAATTATGGTCGGCGGGTTTTTAAGTTGCGGCGCTCCCGATAAAATTATTGACGCTATTGTTGAACAGAAAATCAATAATCTTACTATGATTTGTAATGATACCTCTTTTCAGGACGTTGATAAGGGGAAGCTAATAAAAAACGGACTCGTCAAAAAAGTTATAACCACTCATATAGGAACAAATCCGATTACGGGTGAAAAAATGAAATCGGGTGAACTTGAAGTTGAATTTTATCCGATGGGAACTTTAGTCGAAAAAATTCACGCAAAGGGTTCTGGCTTGGGTGGAGTTCTTACTCCTACAGGTATTGGAACTATTCTTGAAGAAGGTAAAAAAACAGTTGAAATAAAAGGTAAAAAATTTATTTTTGAAGAACCTTTAGGTGCTGATTTCGCTATTATTTACGGTTCTAAGGTTGATAAATTCGGTAATGTAATGTTTGAAGGTACTACCAGAAACTTTAATACTTCTATGGCTACAGCAGCTGAGACCGTTATTGTTCAGGCGGAAGAACTGGTTGATTGCCTAAATCCTGATAGTGTTGTAATCCCGGGTATCTTTATAGATTATATTGTTAAAGGCGGTGAAGTTTAATGATTGCCTCTATTGTTGATTTGAGTAAAGATAAAATAAAAGAAATTATTGCAAGAAGAATTGCAAAAGAATTTAAACCTAATGACATTGTAACTTTAGGTATTGGACTTCCAACAGAAGCCGCTAACTATGTTGAAGAAAATCTTCATATTATCTTTCAATCCGAAAACGGTATTTTGGGTATGGGAAAAAATCAGGTCGGACCTAATTATAATAAAAAAGTTGTTAATGCAGGCGGAACTTACGTTAATGTAAATGAAGGTGCGTGCTTCTATGATTCTCAAATGGCTTTTACCATTATGAGAGGCGGTCATATTGACGCAACAGTATTAGGTGCTTTAGAGGTTGATTCTGAAGGAAGTATAGCAAGCTGGCAAATCCCCGGTAAATTTGTCCCCGGAATCGGCGGCTCTATGGATTTAATTGTCGGCTCTAAAAGAGTTATTGTGGCTATGACTCATACATCAAATGACGGTTCCAGTAAAATAGTAAAAAAATGCTCGCTTCCTCTTACAGCTTATCGGGAAGTTGATATGATTGTTACGGAAAGAGCTGTCTTTAATGTTTTCTCACAGGGACTTATTTTAACGGAAATCAACCCGTTATTCTCAATTGATGATATTAAAAAATCAACGGGGGCTGATTTTATTATCCATAATAATTTAAAAAATATGAGTACATAAATGAAATTATTTGATAATCTACTTAACAAGAAGCTTAAATATTTAATTATTGGAGCAGGTTCAGTTGGAGCTACATTCTCTTGTTTCCTTCATAGTGCATCTAAAAATGTTACTTTAATTTCTAAATATGATTCGGTTATTAATACAGTAAGAAAACAAGGTTTGCATTTGACTTCAACTGTTAAAGGCGAACATACTTATAAAATTAAAATCACGGATGAAAAATCATATAAAGATAAAGCTGATGTTATAGTACTATGTATTAGAACCCCCGACATATTATCTGCTTTAACGTTAATCGAAAAAGCTTCACATAAAAATACAATCGTTTTTTCTATTTCTAACGGTTATGGTATCGGATATGCTTTAAATAAAAAACTTAAAAATAAACTTTGTGTTATTGATGCTAATTTCGTCGGTAAGTGCAGATGGTTTAACAGAGAAAATGCTGAATATCTGCAATTGAGAGAATATGTTGAACTTAATTTGTCCGATTCTTTCAACTGTGCTGATAATAAGCTTCTTTATCAAATAAAAGATGATTTTTCCGAATCAGGCATGAATACTGCAATTATGAATTCTGATGAATTTAATAAAAATTCATTTGAAAGACTTATTACACGTTCTCCTTTTGAAGCGTGCTGTATATATTTTGATATAAATGCAAATCAAATTGTGGATGAAAAGCGTATTATGTTTGAAAATTTGTGTAATGAACTTTTAATACTTGCTAAGGCTCTTAATATTGATATAAATAAAAATTTTCTAAACGAATACTATGCTAATTTTGAAAAATATAAAGAAAGAGATGATGCTAATGTTTATTCATCCATTTTGCATGATATGAAAATCGGGCAAAACTCTGAAATAGATTTTCTATTCTTTATTGTTTTGGAACTTGCTAAGGAATATGGAGTTAATCTGCCTTGTTATTCTATGATTGCAGAAAAATTTAAACAATATAAAACTATTGATAAATATTTTAATTGATTTTATGATTATTATAAGTTAGCTTAACGGGTTTTAGTATGAAATTTAAATGCTGCGAATGGGCGCTTTCCCATTTAGTTATTAATTCCGACGATTTAACATATTGCTGCGCTTCTTTTGATAAAAAGCTTACATTCCTAGAAAATTATCACGGTGAACTTATTGATATTGAAAAATATTTGAATGACAGAAAACTCTATATTGAAAGATGTAAAAAGGGTGATTATCCTGAACAATGCAAGGATTGCCCCACTTTAGAAGAAAGAGATTGGGATGAAACACCTGGGTTTATTGATGTATCGGTATCAAACAGAACCAATTGCAGTTGTGATTGTATATATTGTATAATTTCAGGTGGTGGAAACAGTGAAGTTAAAAAAGATTTAAATACAAAAAAGACTTATGATGTGCGCCCCTTACTCAATCAACTGAAAGATAATAATTTATTTAAAAAGCATTGTCACTTTATAATAGGCGGCGGGGAATGTGCTGAATACCCTAATGGTGAACTTAAATGGCTTATTGATTTTGTCTTTTCCATAAACGGCTCTATTGAATTTTTAAGTGCAGGAATTACATATTCAGATGACATTAGAAAAGCTCTTGAATTTGGAAACAGTAAATTAAAAGTTTCTGTTGATGCCGGTATTAAAAAAACTTATGAAACAATTAAACGGGTTAAAGGTTATGACGCAGTTTGGTCTAATTTAAAGAAATATATAAAAGCTCAAAAGAAAAATCCAAATGCACTTGTTACTATAAAATATGTGATTATTCCAACTGTTAACGATAATATGAAAGATGTAAAAGAATTTCTGAAACGCTGCAGAAAAATCGGTTGTTCTTCTATTGAGGTTAATATGGAATTTTTCTGGATGAGTGAAAATTTCAATAAACCCATATCAGATAATTTAAGAGAAGTTTTAATGTATTTTAAAGAACAAAAAGATGTATTCTTTTCTTCAAATATTTCATCACATATAAAAAATTGGCTTGAAAAAAATCTATAATTCTAAAATAACTAAAAAAGCTTTACAATAAAAGTTTTTTTTATTAATATAATATTTGTCCGAGAAAAAAGGGGTAATTGTCTTTTCAAAAGTCACACTTAACGGGTAGATGAGACCTCTAAAAAATCCGGAGGAGTGCCGGAGCGGTTGATCGGAGCGGTCTTGAAAACCGTCGTACGTGCGAGCGTA